>DPLS01000288.1:994-12149 GCA_003541875.1 Bacteroidota bacterium
TTACCAAGCAGGATGTCGCGAAAGAAAATCAAGACGAGGATTGATAGCAGTGCAACGCATTGCCAATCCTTGAGCTCAAATGGCGCGGGGACTGCCAGCGAGGAATTCTGCGACGAAGAAGTTCGTGGGGCTCCCTTCTTATGTTTGTGCGGCGGCACTGGTCAAGAAAATTTGATTCAGGTTGAGAGAAGTCGCTTGACGCTCTTGAACACCCGGTCAACGTAAATGTACTGCATACAGTCGTTGGGGCAGACGGGAGAGAAATAGCACGGACAATCGAATTCCGGCTCAAGGATTTCACCTCGGCCGTACAGTTCGAATTCGTCTCTGTTGAAGATGTTGTTGAAGAGGACAATCTTCTTGTGCAAGCCGATAGTTATGTGCATGGCCATCGTGACTGCGGTGACCACAAGGTCGCACTGGTCGACCTCATTGATAAACTTCTGAAGCGAAAAGTGACCAAAGTACAACGCACCGCTTGTTCTTGCAATGCGCTTGTTCTTCTCGTGTTCCTGTTCACCGCCAAGCAGTAATGGAACATAGCCGGCGTTCTTCAACTTCTTTGCCAGTGCGATCCAGTTCTTTTCAGCCCAAAGTCGTGAGACCCACCGGCCACCACATCCAGTGTTTAGGCCGACGACCCTTTTCTTCTTTGGCAGTTTCCATGAGTAGCCCTTGTCGGCCTGTGGATCCAGAAAGTACTCCTCGCCAGCAAACGTGAAGCCGCAGATTTCAAAGATCTCCTCTAGATAGCTTTTCGTATTCTCTTTATTGAGGTCATCGAAGACGCCCGTCATGTACTTCGCGACTGCGTCGTTGTCGGAGGGGGCGGCTTTGCCGTTCCAGAGCGTGAAGCCTTTCTTGATCGTTGATTGCAGAGACGAAGCAAGTGCGCAGGCCTCTTTGTCCTTGTCGAGATTGTAGAGAATGTCGAACTTTGTGGCGCTAAGTGTGGCAAGGCTTTGCGGCGTGAACGGGAGGATGACGTCAACGCTGCGTGGGACGACATCGGGAGTGAGGGTCAGCCACCAGATTTGTGCTTGCGGATGCGTTGCCTTGAGTTTGTGTAACAGTGGCGTGGTTCTGATGACGTCGCCAATTGCACCAAGCTTGATGATCAGGATCTTTGAAGTCAGTTGCTCATAGTATGTGCATGCGTGGCCTTGCTCATCAATGCAGTGAATCCCGTGCTGCTTGTGTGGCTTGCAAGGGACGTCGCCGCGGAAAAATCGGCAATCAACCTTGAGAGCATCCAGCGAATTCCAGGGTTTCGACATTCAGAAAAATGCTTGTGCAAGAGTTGAACAAACGGAGCAAGCTAACGGATGATGTCTCGTATGGCGTATTCCTCCTCGGTTTGCTTTGACTTGCTGATCATCTCGCCCAGCAATCCGATCGAGACAAACTGGATGCCGACGATAATCAGAAGAATGCCACCGAGAAACAATGGACGGTTGCTGAGGGGTTGGCCCATAAACCATTCCACTACTAGCCATCCGTCAACGAGGAGCCCGGCCAGAGAGAAGATCATTCCCCAGAATCCGAAAAGGTGAAGCGGCCTGCGGAAATATCGGGTTGTGAACAGTGCCGTCAGTAAATCCAGGAAACCTTTCCAGAATCGACCCAAGCCGAACTTTGTCTTGCCGTATTTCCTTGGCCTATGGTTCACAACCATCTCGCCGATCCTGAATCCTTCCCAGTGTGCAAGCACGGGCACATAACGATGAAGCTCACCGTATACCTTCACAGTTTTCACCACCTCCTTCTTGTACGCTTTCAATCCGCAATTGAAGTCGTGGATCTTGATTCCGGTCAGAACGGAGGTGACAAAATTGAAAAACCGAGATGGGATGGTCTTCGTAATTGGGTCACGGCGCTTTTTCTTCCATCCCGATACAAGGTCAAAGCCTTCATTGATGCGTTTGACGAGGCTCGGAATTTCGGCGGGGTCATCCTGGAGATCCGCATCCATTGTGATAACGACGTTCCCTTGAGCCTGCTGGAACCCAATCGACAGGGCAGCGGATTTTCCGTAGTTGCGGCGGAAACGGATGATCTTGACCCTATTGTCGAATCGCTTCAATGAGCGCAGGACCTCGAATGACCTGTCCGTGCTACCGTCGTCGATAAAAATAATCTCATGGCGATGTGTTGCCCGGCTGAGTGCTGTGCGTAGCTGTTGATGTAGCTCCTTGAGCGACTCCTCCTCGTTGTAGAGAGGGATAATGACGCTGATATCCAGCTTATGTTGCTGTTGTTGCCCACGCTGCGACTCGGATGCCGGGGGCTGGGGTCTCTGTTGGTTTTGTTGTACCGGTCGTGGAGGTTCTGCCTGTTTCTCTTGAGCCTCCCCCTCAGCGCCATTTGCCTGTCTGTTCCTTTGTCCCGGAGGTCTTTGCCGGTACTGGTGCCTGGGTCGGAACCGATCCCTGCCCCGACGGTCTTGCGATGGTTGTTGCTGCCCGCTCTTCGGTTGTTCAGCGTTCGTCTGAGATTGGGGAGCATCATCAGTTGGCCTTGCCTCTGAGCTTCCGGGTTGCTGTGCATTCGTCTCGGGCGGAGGAGGTTGTGCCGGTTGCCCGACTGGTTGAGATTGTTCGGGAGATTGGGACTGCTCTGGCGTTTCGTCGGGCATGAGGGTGGTCGATCTGCTGGTGACGTAAGTAGAATTTGCAAAGCAACCTAACCATTTTCACCTTGAAAATCAACGGGTTTCGTTGACATTCGGAGCACTCTTCTCTATATTGAAAGCAACTTCCAAAGAGAAATACCATGGATCCATGATTACGGAAGGAAGGCAACGGTTGTTGTCTTGGATCCGAACTAAGTTGTCGCAAAAGCTCCCATGAGGCATACATGGCACTCACACGCAAGGCAAAGACCTGGCTGATAGTCCTCAGCATTCCGGTTGTTTTTGTCATCGGCGCCGCCGTTGCACTGAAAATGCTTTTCACCAGCGACCGGTTGAAGGCGTTCATTATCCCAAAGATTGAAGAGGCGACCCACCGCACCGTTGCAGTTCAATCAATCGGCCTCTCTCTTTTGCCGACGCTCGCTGTCGAAGTGGACGAGCTTACCGTTTCCAACAAGGAGGGGGAAGGTTTCACAGACAAGCCGATGCTTCAGCTGGACAAGCTGGTGCTTGATGTCCGTCTCCTTCCGTTACTGAAAGGGAACATCGAAGTATCACATGTGACGTTGGAGCGTCCATACATCTTCCTTGAGGTGAACGGGAAGGGAGAGGCGAATTATTCTGATAAGCAGCCTATCAATTCATCCGGTGAAGACACGAAGAATGAATCGCCGGTTGCTGGTCTCGCGCAGCCTCCGACTACTGTGAGCGTTGAAACCAAAGCTGGCGGCTATGGACTTCTTCTTTCAAATCTTCAGATTGTCAACGGCACATTGGAATACTTTGATCGGAAGGGGAACTCTGTCACGACGATGGAGGGAATGGAGTACAAAGTCCGCGTGGAGGCGCCAAAGGGCACGAATGAAATCTCCGTTGACGTGCAGGGTAGCATTGAGAAGTTCAGCTACGGTTCTCTCTCGACCCCTCTTGTTGCCGACCTAAGACTCGGGTTGACCCAGAAGTTTGTATACGACATGAAGACGGATGTCTTGAAGCTGCAGCCCGGCACCGCCAATGTTCAAGAGATTCCTCTAACTGTCACGGGGGATGTCACGGGGGTCACGAAGGTTCCGGTGATGAATCTGGTCATCTCATCTGACAAAGTGAGCATTCCCGAACTTCTCTCTCTTGTGCCGAAAGAGTATATGAAAAAGGCCGAGGGTGTGAAAGGGAAGGGCACTGCAAAAGTCAAAATAGAAGTCAAAGGTAGTGTGACCGACTCATCCAATCCCGACATTACAGGGATGATTTCTGCGACAGACGCCAGTATCCAGTATGCGCAACTGCCAAAACCGATTACAAATGTGAATATTGTAACTGACTTTGCCCGTTCGAAGGTGAAGCAGGAATTCAGGGTGACGAAGTTCTCCGCGACGCTCGGGAACAATCCGCTAGCGGCCACCATGACCGTTGTGAACTTCGATGATCCTTTACTGGCTATGACCCTGAATGCAACCATGAATCTTGCTGAAGTGAAAGACTACTATCCTCTTGAATCTGGGACGGAACTGAGTGGTACGTTGAAAACGAGTGTCAACATCGCCGGCAAGGTTAGCAACCCGTCTGCAATGAAAGCTGCAGGAACGATGGAGTTCCGGGGCGTGACGATCAAGACTGCGACCAGCAAGAATCCCATACAGAACTTGAATGGAACAATCGCCTTCAACAACCAACTCGTTGAGGCCAAGAAGATTTCGATGAATCTTGGCAGGTCTGATCTTTCACTGGCATTCTCGATGAGAAACTACCTGTCGATGATGTCCAATGACACGAAGGTGCCTAAAGCAAGCGCGGGTCTCACACTCAACTCGAATCATCTCTACACCGTAGATGTCATGGGAGAAGAAAAGTCACCGCCCGCGACGGCAGGACATCCATCTTCTACGGCGCCTGCTGTGGAGCCAAAGGGAGAAACACCAGATGGCGGCGGCGGACAGAAAGCCTCGCAAGGGAAACCAGTTGAAGCCAAGAAAGCCGGGGTGCCGCTTCCCAACGTGGATATGGATATTGTAGCGACAATTGGCACACTGACGATGGAGAAGTTCGAGCTGAAGAATGTCCGAGGGACGATGAAGATAGCGAACGGCATCATCAATCTGCAAAGCTTCACATGTAACGTCTTTGATGGTTCCGTTTCCACAAAGGGTTCGCTGAATATGCAGAAGCCCGAGCGGCCGACATTCGATCTTGCCTTCGACATGAACGGAGTGGATGCCCACACGATGCTTCCGAAGTTCACATCTTTCGGCGAACGGATGTTCGGCAGACTCTCGATGAACACGACGATGAAAGGGATGCTGAACGATACGCTTGGCTTAGTGAACCAGGGACTGAACGGGCAGGGGAAAGTGAATATCCGGGAAGGCAAGCTGACCGGTGTGAAGGTCAACAAGGTGGTTGCATCGATGCTGAAGTTGCCTGACCTCGAAGAGATCACCTTCAAGGACTGGGCAAACACATTCACCATTGTGGACGGACGGGTTATTATCAAGGATCTTAAGATTGCTGCGCTTGGAGCTGACTACCTTGTAAACGGCTCACAGGGTCTTGATGGTTCACTGGACTATTCCATGTCGATGGTGCTTTCGGATCAGACTTCGGCGAAAGTATCGATTCCGGGTTTTGCAGGGGAAGCGGTGAAGCTGTTCAAGGAGCCGGGCGGGAGAGTGAAGCTTGACTTCGTGGTGGGTGGATCATACGAGGATCCCAAAGTGAGTCTGGATACGAAGCCAGCACAGAAAAACGCGGAAGAACTAGCGAAGCAGAAAGTGGCAGAGGAAACAAAGAAGCTCGGTGAAGATGTAAAAAAGAAGGCGGGCGATCTGCTCAAAGACCTGTTCAAGAAAAAGAAATGACATTTCCTTCTGTGAATATCGACCACTCTCCCGGACGTCGTTTGAACACCCGACCTGTGACAAAGGAATCTGGCTTGGGGAGAAGGAACCCAACGCTTCTCCATGCGCAACATCTGCGACCCAAGAAGTCGCTCGGTCAGAATTTCTTGCGAGATGAAAACATCTGTCGGAAAATTGTGCGAGCGATTCAGCCGCAGCCCTCTGACATTATGCTGGAGATAGGCCCCGGAGAAGGCGCGCTCACCAAGTACCTTGCCCACGCGGTGAAGCATCTCGTTACCGTCGACGTGGATGAGAGAGTGGTATTCAGGATGCGCGAGTTGTTTCCGGATGTTGAAGTTGTTCACGGAGACGTTCTTGAGCTTGAGCTGGACAAGATCTCCCGAAAGTATGGTGTACCCATTCGTGTTGTGGGAAATATTCCCTACAATATCACGAGTCCGATACTCTTCTATCTGCTTGACCGGCGCTCATCGGTACGGGATGTGATTCTCATGGTTCAGAAAGAAGTTGCACAACGACTGGTGGCCAAGCCGGGATCCAAGGATTATGGCATCCTCTCGGTTTCCTTCCAGCTCTTTGCTGACGTAGAGGTGTTGTTTGATGTGTCGCCCAATGCCTTTTTTCCGAAGCCGGATGTCATCTCTTCGATCATTCATCTTTATATACTGGGAACGCCACGCTATCCCGTTGCCGACGAGGAGATCTTCCGCTCGATGGTGCGCGCCATCTTCGGCAAACGGCGAAAGATGCTGCGCGGCTCATTGAAGTACTTCTGTGACGAATACGGTTTCACGCTTCCGAAGAAAGTTGATCTCACAAGGCGGCCAGAGGAACTCTCCATTGAACAACTGGTCCGCATGAGCAATTCGCTCGTCGAAACTGCTCCAGCCCAATGAGTATTATGCCACCCACTAATTCCCTTCCTTCACAATAGTCGCCGCATGACAGTCCGAAAACTCACAGTGTATCTTCACTCTGGCGATGTTCTGGTGATTGGGTTTTTCGCCGTCCTCTCTCTTATCAACATCATCTTTGCGGTTCGGATCCCGTACTGGTGGCAAATCGTGTTGATCAATTGTGGAGTGAGTGCGCTTATTTGCTGGCTCGGATATGCCCGGGCCAAAACGGGCTGGCGTTTCCTGAGGGATATCCACGAATGGTATGTTGCCCCGCTTGTGTTCTTCTCTTTCAAAGAGTTGTATTACATGATCTATCCAATCCACAATGGGAGAGATTATGATGATGTGCTGATCGCAATCGATAAGTGGATCTTCGGCGTCAACCCGACCCAATGGATCGCACAATTTGCACATCCCGTCCTCACCGAAGTCCTTCAGATTGCATACACCTCATTCTATCTCTTGTTCATTCTCGTGGGGTATGAATTCTACCGGCAAAAGCAGATTGACTATTTCCTTTTCTTCATGTTCACAATCATGTACGGCTTTTTCCTCTCGTACCTCGGCTACTTCTTCCTCCCCGCGGTCGGGCCTCGATTCACGCTCCACGACTTTTCCGGATTGGATGGCGATCTCCCCGGGCTGATCCTCACTCCATATTTGCGATGGTTTGTGAATGCAGGGGAATCGATCCCATTGGGTGTCTCAAATGCGGTGTCAATGGCCGGTACTCAGCGCGATGTTTTTCCCAGCGGGCACACGATGATGACGCTGGTGTTGATGTATTTGAGCGCCCGATGGAAAGTGAAGGCGCGCAATATTGTCTTTGTGGTCGGTTCGCTCTTGATTGTGGCTACGGTGTATCAGCGTTATCACTACGTTATTGATCTCATCGGCGGTCTCTTCTTCGCGGTCCTGTGTATTGCCACAGCGTGGCCCCTTTACTCCTACATCAAGCGTCGGTTTGACACACTGGAGAACCGATTTCCTCCGACGGAGACGGGAAAGCATCTTGTTTCAATCGGAATTGGATTCTAGGCCGGCCGCGTCTGTTCCGCATAGACTTGACAAGCATTCCGTTTCTCCCTATCCTTTTACGGTGACCATCACTTGACAGCTTGTGAATAGAGAGATTTCGCGTAATTGAGGACGATGACGAGAACGAGCAAAGCAAACCTGCAGCCATCATTCTTTGTCTCGGGAGTATGCTGCGCGGCGGAAGAGGAGATTGTCCGCAAGCACCTAGACGAAATTGTCGGGCGGAATGGCTATACATTTAACATGTTAACACACGAGCTGCGCCTGTTCGACCGAGCCAAAGGGGAGCTAGCAGTGAAGCAGCTTGACAGGGCCGGCTTCAAAACCCGAAGCAAACAGGAACTACAACAGCCGCAATCATTCTGGGCTCGCCATCGGGAGGGCGTGACAACGGGGTGTGCAACGATTCTCGCGGCAGTGGGAATGGCTGGCGAGCACATGGGCACCCCGGAAATCGTTACACACGGGATACTCCTTAGCGCCATGGTCATCGCCGGCTGGCGGATCTTTGTGAAGGCGTGGCGGTCTGTACAGACTTACGCCTTTGACATGAACGTGCTGATGACGATTGCCGCTGCTGGTGCGCTGATGATTGACAAATGGAGCGAAGGTGCGGCGGTGATCATCCTCTTTGCGTTTTCGTTGATGCTCGAGTCGTATAGTAGTGCCAGGACGCGACGGGCGATCCAATCCTTGATGGCCCTTTCGCCAGAGCAGGCGTGCATTCTCCTCGATGGCCGGGAAGAGATTGTTGCGGCGAAAGAAGTTGAACCGCGGCAGATTGTCATAATTCGTCCAGGTGAGCGCGTCCCTGTCGATGGACTGATTATAGAAGGCCATTCGTCCCTCGACCAGTCGGTGATCACTGGCGAAGCGATCCCCATTCCAAGGGCGGTTGGCGACCGTGTGTTTGCCGGTTCGGTTAATGGCAGAGGTTCCTTGCGGGTTCAGTCAACGGAAAGCTATGAGGATACGACTCTTGCAAGGATCGTACACCTTGTTGAGGAAGCACAACTCAAACGTGCACCAATACAAAATCTTGTTGAGAGATTTGCCCGCATCTATACGCCATCCGTCCTCTCGGTGGCTGTTGCGGTAGCAGTATTGCCGCCGCTTCTCTTTCAGGCGTCATTTGAGGAATGGTTCTATCGGGCACTGGTCCTTCTCGTCATCGCTTGTCCCTGTGCCTTGGTGGTGTCAACACCTGTAACTCTCGTGAGCGCCTTGACTCGTGCAGCACGACTTGGCATACTCATCAAAGGGGGAAAGCAAATTGAAGTGCTTAGCAAAGTACACGCAGTGGCATTTGACAAGACCGGCACGCTGACACAGGGCCAGCCGACAGTAACAGATATTGTTCCACTAAACTCCCTGTCCCGTGAACGCGTTCTTCAGATAGTGGCAGCCCTTGAGAAGCGGTCTGAGCACCCGCTTGCGTCTGCAATGATAAGAGAAGCGGACAAGCATTCGATTCAATATGCACACGTGCGCGTCGAGAAATTTGAAGCGCTCCCAGGTTCTGGAGTAAAAGCAACTGTTGATGGTGAGGAATATTCCCTGGGGAACCATGAGCTCTGCGAAGCACGGGGGTTCTGCTCGACTGCCGTAGAACAAGTCCTCGACCGCTTAGAGCGGGAGGGAAAGACAGCGGTCGTTTTGGGAAACAGCAGGGAGGCGTTGGGTGTAATTGCCGTGCGGGATTCTGTACGTGATCAAAGCAAACACACCATAGACACCCTGAGAGAGCTTGGTGTCAGGCACATGGTTCTTCTTTCTGGCGATCACGAAACGTCGGTGAAGCGTCTTGCAGATGAGGTTGGGATCGAAGAATATGGGGGGCCGCTGCTTCCTCAAGAGAAGATCAAGATGGTGGAACGTCTCAAGGCACGCCATGGCGTCGTGGCAATGGTCGGCGATGGCATCAACGACGCGCCAGCACTCGCCTCGGCCTCGGTTGGCATTGCAATGGGCGTGAGTGGGTCGGATGCTGCACTGGAGACGGCAGATGTTGTATTGATGGGTGACGACCTCGCCAAGCTCCCGCTCCTCATTCGTCTTAGCCGTAGCGCGGTGTTGATCGTCAAACAAAATATTGCCATTGCTCTTTCGTTGAAACTTGTCTTCTTGATACTCAGTGTTACAGGAGTCGCAACCCTCTGGATGGCGGTACTTGCAGATGATGGGGCTGCGTTGATTGTAATCCTGAATGGTCTGCGCATGCTTTCGGTCAAGGTGGATTCATGACCAAGGATAGGCGCCGCTCACATAAAGACGAAGTTGTTGCCACGCTTCACGACAAGGAGACAATCAAAAGATATATCGAGGCCCAGGCACTCCTGCAGCGATACCTTGTGCACACAAGAGAGATCCTTCATGGGAAGGATTTCCTGTTTCTAGGTCCAGAGGAAGAACTCCATGAAGCGCTCAGGTTGCTTGTCGAGGTCGAGCATCGAAGCAATCGGTTCATTCATGTTGACTTTGCCCAGGTGGACGAGTACTTCCTTCTGAGGGTAATCGGTTCCGGCGTCGATCAGCAAGTCATATCGGGGTATTTCGAGTAGAGAGCTAGTTTCATTTCGGACTTTTCCGTTGACTTTCTTTCCCAAATTGGCTATTTTAATAACCCAATTTAGATCTAGGTTTTCATCCCAGCAAAGGATTTATCCATGTTTGCAGTTGTTGATATTGCCGGAAAGCAGTTCAGAGTTGCTGACAACGACAAGATTCTCGTCCCCACCCTGAAGGGGCAAGTCGGCTCAACCGTGAAGTTTGACAGGGTGCTGCTTCTTGGAGAAGACAAGCAGATCAGCGTGGGAAATCCGCTTGTGGCTGGTGCAAGCGTGGAGGCCAAAGTGCTCGAGAACATGAAAGACGACAAGGTGATTGTCTTCAAGAAGAAGAAACGGAAGGGTTACCGCCTGAAGCGAGGTCATCGCCAGGAGTACACCCAGGTACAGATTACGAAGATCGGAAAGTAGGCAGAAGGTTTATGGCTCACAAAAAAGGTGTCGGCAGTTCACGCAATGGACGGGATAGCAATGCCCAGCGTCTTGGTGTCAAACGATTCGGCGGTGAAGCCGTAAGTGCGGGGAGCATTCTTGTGCGTCAGAGGGGAACGAGGTTTCAACCTGGCCCGAATGTCGGCATCGGCGGAGACGACACGCTGTTCGCGACACTGGATGGCGTTGTCCACTACAAAAAATACAGCAAAGCAAAAAAAGTCGTCAGCGTTCTTCCCAAAGCATAGCTGTATTATCGTCGGGCGCTCTGATCTGGCCCGCCAATCCCACAAGTGTTCTGCGGTAGGCCTGTCCAGATAATCGGGACAGGCCGATTTGTTCTTCTCAAGACTTCTGTTCTATCCAATCTACTAGTTCATTCACGTGCAAACCCCGGAGGTGAAGAATGAAAATCACGGTCATCGGTGCAGGGAATGTCGGTGCAACCACTGCCCAGCGTCTTGTTGATAAGCAACTGGCCAATGAAGTCGTTCTGGTCGACATCATCGATGGTGTTCCACAGGGAAAAGCTCTGGATATGTACGAAGCTACTCCCGTTGAAAAGACCGATGTGAAGGTTGTGGGCAGTAACGGCTATGATGAGACTGCGAACTCGGATATCATCGTCATTACGGCAGGGATCCCCCGCAAACCGGGGGTGAGCCGGGACGATCTCATTAACACCAATAGTGGGATCGTGCAAGCTTGCACCGCGCGCGCGGTTACAGA
>DPLS01000242.1:0-1986 GCA_003541875.1 Bacteroidota bacterium
CTCTTTGTAAATGTATCCAACCGCTCACTCGACAAAGACATACGCCACATCGGCACAATTCCTGACCCTACACCCCCCATCAACACGGCCATTGAAGAATCCCGCCTGGAAGCATTTGTGCAGGGGACTTACAGATCCAATGACGGCGGGATCAGACTGGCGATTCGCCTGGGCCATACTGAGCGAAATGAGCAACACTCGGCAAAGCCCACCCCCAATGCCGGTGTGGGGGAGGTAAAGGATAGGGACAAACAGGAAAGAAAGAAGGACAACTTTGCGCGTCGTACTTCGCTTACGGGAATGCTGCGTCTCCCCCTTTCACTCTCGGACACAGTGTTCTTCTCTGGAACAACAAGTATCCTGCGATATGATACCCCAAGCGAACTGCCCCCCGATATTCGGGTGGACCGCGATGAGCTTCTCGTAGCTCTCTCTCTCTCGACAATGCACCGCCTCAGTCGATATCTTGACGTTGGCGTTTCTCTTGACGGTAATCTCAGCCACGTGGTGTACCTGTTCAGCAAGTGGAGCGGGAATAACAATTACAACCGCGTGCTCCGCCTTTCACCAACAACCACCTACAGGCCGAGTAGGGCGGTTTCAAGTACCAATATCTTCGAGGTACTTGCCAACTACACCGTGTATGACTACGAACAACAAGTTTCCGGTGTCCGCAGCTTCTCGTACCGGCAGTTCGGCTGGATGGATTCGTCCAGCGTAAATTTCTCGCCTAGGATTGGACTTGATTTTTTTGGTTATTTGAAGTTATATGAACGGGGGCAATTGAATTGGTCCGACTTTTCAGAACGAACGGAGAATTCATTCGTCGACAAAACAATCTCCTCGCAGATTCGCTTCAGTCCCGAGCGGGGACTTCTGTTTGCTGTGGGGGTTCGCTATTTCAGCCAAACACGCTACGCGTTTGAAGAAGGCATTAAGACGATGGATTTGTTCGTCCGAAGTTTTGGCCCCACATGTCTTGTGTTCTGGAATATCGGACCCTTCAGTACTCTCATTGTGAAGGGATGGTATGAGCGGCGAACACTCTCCGGCGGCCAGACACAACAAGCAGAGGCAACCCAGTTCTTCCCGAATGTGAGCATGAATATCACCATCAACTTATGACGGATACCTTGTGAGCATGAAGCATGTTGTATTCAAGATGACTTTGCAGAGCAACCCGAAGCAAATCCGGAGAGTCGAACCGTTCCTGAAGAAGATCAATCACGCCGTCCATCTGGACGAGATCAAAATGCACAAGATGATGGTATCCCTTACCGAGGCGGTGAACAATGCCATCATCCACGGCAACAAATCAAACCTGGACAAAAAGGTGCACGTTCGGTGCGAGATGCTTCCAGGATGGCTGGTAGTGTTCGTGAATGATGAGGGAAGAGGATTCGTTCCGGAGAAGGTGCGCAACCCTTTACGCAAGAAAAACCTTATGCGCGAGAATGGGCGCGGGGTGTTTCTGATGAAAACGCTGATGGACAAAGTGGAGTTTGAGCATGGGTCTTCGGGCACACAAGTGTCGCTCTGGCTTGATATGAACAAATGAGCTCTTGGAAAAGCCCCCCATACGAATCACTCCTCACTCTTTGACGGTCGATTGCAGAGTGTGTCCGGCCGGCACCGGGGCCGCACAAACACCGACGCCACTCGTTTCGACAGCCTCTCAAGAATTCCTAAACCCTAGCGCCACGTCACTGGATCCGTTAGGATAGTGTTTCCACCAGTCGTAACTCAAGTAGCCGTCAAGTGGGAGGGCAAACCGAAGGGCTAGATGGGATTGGGGATAGACAGCCGGAGAGTAGCGACAACAAAAAGGAGAGCCACCACACATAACACCGCTACACGATGGTATGCTGGCGCTCTCCCGGAATGACAACGCCTCACTTAGAGCTTCAGCTTCGCAATGGACTGAGAGACATCGTCCGCTGATTTCTTAAGGGCTGCCTGCTCGTCGGCATTCAGCTTGATCTGGAT
>DPLS01000242.1:2290-2531 GCA_003541875.1 Bacteroidota bacterium
TCACCTTGTACAAGTGCAGCACACGGCAGGATCCTCTTCTTGTCCTTCACAATCGCCTCCACCATCGCAACCGTGGAAGATGATGGTGCATAGTATGCGCTTCCTGTCTTGAGGTAATTCACGATTTCGATACCGCCATCCCGTGTGCGTTTGACCAACCGGTCCACAGTTGCCTGGCTGAGCAACTCCGTGATCGGAATTCCTGCAACAGTGGAATAGCGCGGCAGCGGCACCATGGTGT
>DPLS01000377.1 GCA_003541875.1 Bacteroidota bacterium
GAGAAACGATGGAGCTCACCGATCTTGCCCAGCGAAGAGAGTGAATAGTCGACGACGTAACCGCTAACCTTTATGCCGACCCCTCCTGAAAACCCCGCCAGTCCAGATGATGTCCCAACCTTCAAGTCTTTTCGTTTTTCATTGTCGTACCCAACTCGCACCTGGATGACTTTGCTGAGCGTAAACTCTCCTCCAACCGTAAATGCCCTGAACCGATATATGAGTTTCTCTTGCTCCTCATTCAACTTGTGGAAGTTAAGGTTCAGAAGTAATGGCAGTCCTCGCGGTACGACAGACGCACCAATGATGAAGTCAAGGGGAAGTTCCTCCTTGGTGGACATGTATGACTTGAGTTGCGTGCCGATGTTCCGTATGCTTGTGCCAACAGTTACCTTAGTCTCCGGTATGCTGTACAGGAGGCCAATGTCGGCAGCAAGGCCTGTCGAGTTGTAGCCCGCAATCGAGGAGTAGATGAACTTCACGCTCGCACCGTAGTGGAGATTCTCCTCGAAGAGATTCGAGTAGCCAATCGCCAATGCCAAATCGCTTGCTGTGAATGTACTGTTGAGGCTGGTGCCGAATTCGTCGGTCTCTTCAAACGACCCATAGTTGGTGTAGATGATGCCCGCTCCGAAGGAGCCAAGGCCCTCGTACGACTGGCTGTATGAAAGGTAGCCGGAGTTGATATCAAGGAGGTGCTTGAAAAAGCCAATCGATCCCATCGGTGTCTCAAGCGTACTAAGTGCAGCTGGATTGTAGAATATAGAGTTTGGATCGTTCGTGATGGTGACGAAACTTCCTGCGAGCGCTGCAGCTCTGGGGCTCACATCGTTCCGAAGGAAGTTGAAGACAGTGTTGGTTTCGGCCAACGAAACCTGCGAGAGTAGGATACCGATGATGAGCAGCCGTAATTCAGACTTCACGAGGCGATTCATGGTTCTTCTCCTTCACAATTTCACGTGGGTTCGGACTAATCTACCAATTCGGTGCTGCAATAGCAAACGCACAAATGAGAAGCGTGCGTGCCGCCTCCATCTATCCTACCAACGTTTCAAGACCTATCCCGAGGCGGTGACGGTTGCTTCTCTTCCGGGAAACGCCTATATTATCACCACAAGATTCAGTAAGACGTGTATCAGAAAGGAAGCTCTGTTTCATGCGCGAAGGCATTCATCCGGACTACAAGAAATCAGTCGTCACATGCGTCTGTGGCAACACGTTTGTCACTCGCTCCACCATCGGCGATCTGAAAATCGAAATCTGCTCGAGCTGTCACCCGTTTTTCACAGGTCGCCAGAAGCTGGTCGATTCGGCCGGTCGAGTTGAGCGTTACAACAAGAAGTATGCGAAGAAACCCGCTGCCACGCCGGCAGCTTAAAGCTTTTCCCTGTAGTTCCTTGTCCATGAGTCCAACGTTCCGCCTGTGAGTGGAACGTTGTCGTTTTGTGACACCTCCAAGTGAGCGCCCATGCACCTTTGCCTGTTCGAAGACATTCACTCGAATAACTTCCTTCCGCTTACCTACTTCCGTCCCGTGTATGACCTTCGATGCGGTATGCTCTCGCTGAAAGAGAGGATTGTCTCACATCTTCAGCCGAAATCCCTCTCGTTGTTTGTGCGCGAGTATCTTGCACCAGTTGTCCGAGAGGAGAATCCGGGGGTTGAAGTCAACAAGGTGTCGTCAGGCAATTGTCTTTTTGTAAGTGGCAGGACAATCATGGATGCACGGCTTGCCCGACAATTGAAGAACGCGAAAGGGGATTGTCTCTTCTTAAGTGGCGGCCACCTCGTCGCTGTGCGATTGAGCGGGGAGAATCTCAAAAAAGCCATGTCGAGCACATATAGTGATGCGATAGATCTTTCGGATGTCAAGAACGTACTGAACGTTGATGTTGAAGCCAGGTTGGTGAGCTATCCCTGGGATCTCGTCTACGCGAATGAAAGCGAGTTGGCCAATGATTTCCTTCTTCTTACGAAGAAGTCAGAAGGTATTGAGAAGACGTCTGTTGTTCACAAAGCGGCCGTTCTGCTAGACAAGAAGCACGTTCGGATTGGAAAGAAGACCGTTGTCGGTCCGGGGGCAGTGTTGGATGCAACAGGAGGACCGATCTTCATAGGTGATGGTGTAAAGATCTTCCCAACCGCGGTCATTGAAGGTCCATGTTATGTCGGCGCCGGATCGATGATCAAAGTGGGAGCAAGGGTGTATGGCAATACAAGCATAGGACGTGAATGCAAAGTGGGTGGTGAGGTTGAGCACTCCATTCTCCATTCTCACTCCAACAAACAACACGATGGTTTTCTTGGTCACTCGTATATCGCGCCATGGGTGAATCTTGGCGCCGGAACCACAACAAGCAACCTGAAGAACACCTATGGCAGTGTTCGAGTGCAGATCAATGGCAAGGTGGTGGATTCAGGAAGGGCCTTTGTTGGTCTGACGGCTGGCGATCACGTGAAGATCGGGATCAATGGAACAATCGACACCGGCACCGTTATCGGACCATCTTCCAACCTCTACGGCACATCTATTCCGCCCAAGAGTATCCCTGCTTTTTCTTGGGGGACAGCGGGGAACCTAAAAACGTATGACGTTGAGAGAGCAACCGCTGTGGCGGCGACTGTGATGAACAGGCGGAATGTGGTCACCACCGAGGCATATAGACAATTGTTCCGTTACATTTTCGAACTGACAATCAACGAACGTGTCAACTACAGAGACTGAAGTTCAGGAACGCACAGAGCACCGTACGCTCTATGCGGGCGTGCGTGGTGTGGCGGTCAAGCTATTGAATCGCGTTGAACGCTCGGACTCATACCTCGACCGGGTCCTCGATGCGGAGCTTCGTGGCACTGAGTTGAGCGATGTTGACAAGGGACTTCTAACGGAGCTCGTGCATGGTGTTCTGCGGTGGCAGAACAAGCTGGACTGGGTGCTCAACGGGTTTTCTCACGGCAACTTCCAGAAATCAGAAGTCAACATCAAGAACACCCTGCGTGTTGCACTCTACCAGATCCTCTTCCTGGATCGTATTCCACACGCTGCAGCCGTGAATGAAGCCGTGGAGCTTATCAAGCGAGTCCGGGGAGAGAAGGTTGGCGGACTCGTGAATGCCGTCTTGCGGAACATCATCCGCAACCTGGAGAGCATCCGGTATCCGGATCCCAATGAAGACTATGTCCAGTACCTGGCGGTGATGTTCTCTCATCCGCACTGGATGGTGAAACGTTGGCTGAAACGCTTTGGTCCGGATGAGACGAAAAAGCTGCTCGCTGCCAACAACGAGCGTCCTGGTCTCTCGCTCCGTATCAACAGGTTGAAAGCCCAGCCGAACGAATTCCTCGCAATGTTGGAACAGCAGCAAATCCAATACACGGGATCGACCCATATTGATTTCGCCGTCAAGGTGAAGTCTCTCACGCGAATCGGCCAGATGGAACTGTTCCGGCAAGGATTTTTCACGATTCAGGATGAGAGTGCGATGCTGCCATGTTTGATGCTCGCACCGCAGCCGGGTGAGCGCGTGATTGATTTGTGTGCCGCTCCGGGTGGAAAAACCACGGCCATGGCGGAAATGATGCGAAATGAGGGGGAAATTCTCGCCATTGACAAGTACGAGACGAAACTCGCGTCCATCAAAGGGGCATGCGATCGTTTGGGTCTCCGGAATGTGAAGCTCCTGGCAGTTGACGCTTC
>DPLS01000412.1 GCA_003541875.1 Bacteroidota bacterium
CCTGTTGTGCCTATGCTCTGCCGGAGGTCATGCAGCTCCTTGAATTGATCTTGAACCGCAGGACCGGGAGGGATGTCAGATCCCGATTCCCGCATCAACATGATCCCCTTCGCCTGAATTGCGAGTTCCAGATAAATGCGCGGGTAGCAGAGCAATTCCACGATTACCTCAGGGCGAGACCTTTCATGCAATGTGTGAAGGCAGACGCCTCGCCTACATCGTGAGGGAAAATCCAATTATCCGGAAAGTCGAAGGTCCCGTCAAGAGACTTAAGATCGCAGTTGAAGGACTTCTCCATTCACAGTGCCTGGGTTCGGGCCTTCTCACACGAGGTTATCGTCATCGTCGCACAAGATACAGAGCAGTTATATCATCGCTTTGGGGTGCATCACCCGTGAATTTCTTGATATCGTCAATCAGGCCTTTGATAAATGCATCGGCGCTATAGGATTTGTGACGTATCAAGAACTCCTGGAGGGGCACGGTTGATTCGTATAGTTGGTTCTGTTCGCTGGTGGCTTCGGGTATCCCATCTGTGTACAGCAGCACTCGCTCGCCCCTGCTCAGGATGATCTGTTCGTTAGTGTAAGGAAGATCCAGATCCAACATGCCGAACGGAACCCCACTGGCTTTAATCTCCTGAATCGTAGCGTCATTTTTCAGCCAATACACGGGATTGTGTCCGGCATTCACGGCTTCAATCTCTCCAGTGCCAGGCGTGAGCACCGCAACAAACGCCGTAATGAATTTGTCAGCCGTTGAGGTTCGGCAGATGACTTTGTTAAGCCGACCGGCAAGCTCGGCCAGCGACATAGGTGTCTCCAGGTACGCCGAAAGATACGCGTGCAAACTGCTTACGAGCAGTGCGGCAGGCATCCCCTTCCCCGCCACGTCGGCCATGACCAGCACGTACCTACCGTCGGGCAATGCGATGCAGTCAAAGTAGTCGCCGCCGACGAGCTTTGAGGGAATATTGATCCCGGCAATATCATACCCATCAATCACGGGGAGGGCTTCGGGGAGAATTCTCTGTTGAATTCCGGCGGCAACGGATATTTCTCTCTCCATCTTCTGCTTTTCCAGTTCCTGCTGATGGAGGTACCGGTTCACGAGGGACGCATGGACCTGACGCGTCAGCGCGTCCAGCAGCAACTGGTCCGTCTCTTCGAAAGGCAGGATACCATGACGGCTCTCCTTTTCGAAGAGCTTAAACGTGTAAGTCTTTCCACCAAACTTGAAGGTTGACGTAATACAATGACTTGGGTTCTCCACCTTCCGTGTTCGCTCCCCAACGGGAAAGAATGTTTCCTCCTTCTCTCCTTTCTTGCCCGCCACCCTGACAAGGCCCTTTGAGGCATTTGTCAAGGACGCAGCACGTTCCAGCGCTAATTGATGTGGTGATGTCTTTTGGTAGAGCTTCGACACCTCAATGCCGGTATCGATAAGACTGTTGAGTTGCAGAACCCGATGGTTCAACGCAAAGACCAGCTCCTTTTCCTTCCGGCGATGAAGCAACGACTGATACGCATTGTCGAAAAGCTGGACAAACAACCGGAGGGAAACGACGTCGTCATCGGCGTACTTTGTGCCGCCCGTTTGTTGAGTCAACACCAATCCCACATATGATCTATCCACAAGGTTTTGGACGGCACACATACTTCTGGAAGCCTTGTCGAGAAAACCGGATGTATAGGTCACGTCATTGGGTGGGAGAAGAGAACCCGTGTCCGAGCCGCCGAGCTGAAGCGACTGCCACTGGTTCGCGTGATCAGACCGATGGAACACACGAGTCTCAGTGTTCGGAAAAACACGATTCAGGACAGTGGCAAATTTGTCGGCAAGATCTGTTAGCGTTGCTGCTTTGGAGAGTTTCCGAAATCCATCCTGCAGGGACTCGATCTGAACGAGGAGCCTATGGGCATGACTACTTTTGGGTGTTGAAGCTTTCATCCGAACGTGTCACTTCTCCGATGCCAGTGAAGCCAGAGCATCATCAACATTCTTCGCTTTGCCTGCAAACTGAAACAGACCCATGATTGATAACATCTTGTCAACCGCGGAATCAAGGTCGGTAAACACCATCTTCCCTCCCACATCATTCAGTTGGTCAACGATGTCGATGAGGAAGGACATGCCAATCGAATTGACAACCTTCGATTGCGCAAGGTTGACGATGACCTTCTTCGTCCCACCCTCAAAATGACGGGAGAACTCCTGGGCGATCTTCTCTCCGCCAACGTTGTTCACGTAGCCCGTTGTCGTAATGATCAGACAGTCGTTTCGCACTTCGGAAGTGAGCGTGAATTGCTGTTCCATGGATTTCCCTAGCTAAGTAGCTTTTTGATGGTGATTCTGGTTCCGTGCGTGTTCGATTCAATCCGAAAGTCGTCGGACATTGTCTTCATGAGCTTGAGTCCCCATCCACGTTTGTCCTTTGTTCCCATCTTGCCGCGGATATCGGGATCACCAACCGATGACGGTTCAAACCCTTTGCCATAGTCTCTTACCAGAATGATGAGCTCCTGCTTCGTTATCGTGAATTCCACTTTGACAACAGGATTGTCTTCACCGGAATGTTCAAGCGCATTGATGATTGCTTCAGTGACAAGCACTTTTGCTTCGCCTACCTTCTCGTCGGCAATTCCGAGATGGCGGGCAAGACGTTCAAGCCCTTCGATCGCCACGAGTTCAATGTCCGGGATCTTTGGTAGTGATACTCTGAGGGAAATTGCATCCTTCATCTAGTGCCTTTCGGTTTATGCCAACTGGGGGTGGTCTTCACTGCAAGCAACCACTACACTTTCTGTTTGATCACGAGCATGGTAATATCGTCGTCCTGCTGCACGCCATTCATCCAGCTATCCCCCGAGCTCACGAGATGCTTAATGATGTCGTCTGGCGTATTGCCTCCCACTTCCGCAAATGTCTTCTGAACTCTTCCGTAGTCGAACATTTCCCCCTGGACATTCTTCTGCTCAGGCAACCCATCACTGAGCAGGAGAATCGTATCTCCGCTTTTCAATTCTGTCTCGTGAAGAGTATACGGAAAGTTTTTCATAGCACCAAGCGGCATTCCCTTCAGCATGATTTCTTCGACTGCGCCGGAGGCCTTTCTATACAGGAAGATCGGGGGCATCCCGGCAGTCGACATCGCAACCTTGTTTCCCTTCACTTTCAAGAGACTGAACGCCATCAACAATCTCCCCAGCTTGATTTCTTTGATCGCTTTGCTGCAATGATTGAAGAAAGCCTGGATATCGAGCCGTGAAGCATCAGAAGTGAAGAAGCCTTTCATCAGTGTAACAATTGTCCCCGCTTGCATGCCATGACCCGTTGCATCCCCGAAAGCAACATTCAGCGTACCGTCCGGCTCAGTGCTGAAATCATAGTAGTCCCCGCCAACTTCAGTTGCCGTCTTCATGAACACGGCAATGTCCAGATGAGCAAGCTTCGGTACATCCTTGGGAAGCATGGAGAGCTGAAGCTCTCTCGCCCCTTCCAGCTCCTTCGTCTTCCGTTCGTTTTCCACTTCAAGTACCCGCTTCTCCGCTTCCGCTGCCTTCGCACGCAACTGCGACTCCCGTACCTGTGTTTTCTGCTCACGCCTGTTGATCTCGAACCTGCGCAAACCATACAGGAAAGTGAGAATCATTACCGTGTAGCCGGAGTACGACCAGTTCGTTTTCCACCACGGCGGAGTAACAACTAGCTTAAGCAATGCACCTTCATCATTCCAAATGCCATCGTTGTTTGAGCCCTTGACATGCAGCATGTATTCACCGGCGTCAAGATTGGTGAAGGTTGCTTTGCGTTCCGTCCCGAGCTGGATCCAATTTTCGTTGAAGCCTTCAAGCTTGTATGCATAAAGGTTCTT
>DPLS01000228.1:0-339 GCA_003541875.1 Bacteroidota bacterium
C
Organism: Bacteroidota bacterium; assembly: GCA_003541875.1. Taxonomy (GTDB): domain Bacteria; phylum Bacteroidota; class Ignavibacteria; order UBA10030; family UBA6906; genus UBA11986. The sequence continues at coordinate 2 of DPLS01000228.1, forward strand.
GGCTGGTGAATCATGATGCGCGAGTTCGGTAGGCCAGAGCGTTTTCCTTTTGCTCCACCTGCAAGCAGCACCGCCGCCATACTCGCGGCTAGACCGATACACGTTGTTGCAACATCCGGTTTAATGTACTGCATGGTATCGTAAATAGCCAATCCGGCTGATACGCTGCCGCCCGGACTGTTAATATACAGATTGATGTCCTTCTCCGGATCTTCTGACTGCAGGAATAGAAGCTGGGCTATCGTCAGGCTGGCGATGTTATCGTCGATTGGCATCCCGATAAACACGATGCGCTCCTTGAGTAGACGGGAGAAAATATCATACGCTCGCTCGCCGCG
>DPLS01000228.1:592-11579 GCA_003541875.1 Bacteroidota bacterium
CCGGTCTGCTCGACAACCATTGGGACTAGTTGATTTACAATTTTTGAACTCATTCGACATCCTTTCGTTTACAATGTGGCTTGTGCATACGAGATTGGCCTGCGAGGCATTTCCTAAACCTCTTGAGTTACCTCCATTGGTTTCTCGGTGATCTTTGCGTGAGATTTCAAGAACGCCATGAGCTTGTCGGTCAACAGTCGTTCTGTGCCTGAAGCGGACATCTTGTAGTACTCAAGTAACCTTTCCTTATCAACGCCGATGCGCCCCGACTCACCTTCGGCCAGTTTCTCGAGTTCTTCATCCGCGACTTTGATGTTCTCGACTTCAGCAATTTTCTCTTTCAACAACATCCACTTTGATTGCCATGTGGCATACGCACGGCTCTCGTCCCGGAACTTCTTCTCGTCAAACTGCTTCGGCAGTTTCTTGTCCCGCGACTTGTTCTTGATATCATCGACAAACGCGTCAAGGAAAGAGTTCACCATCGATTCCGGCACGGCGAAGTCATGCATCCTGACCAACTCCTGTGCGATGCCATCGTCGAGTTTCCGCTCCGACTGGTCGATCCAGTAGCGCTCGATATCCTCACGCATGTTCTTCTTGAATTCGTCAGGGCTGGAGGTCTTTCCTCCAGAAAGCTTCTTTACCAGTTCCTCATCGAACAGTGGAAGATGGATCTTCTCAATCTTCTTCACCGTAATGGCAAGGCTGGTTGTATGGGAGTGATCACCATGCTTGGATTCGAACGTTGCTCGGTACGTCTCGCCAACAGTTGCCGACTTGAGAGAATCTTTGATCTCCTTGACCAACGATGCGTCCGCAAGATAGAAGCGGGCGTCGACTGTTTTCTTTCCGATGATGGGTGTACCGGTATCGTCAAGCTCTTGTGCATCGGCGATGACGAAATGCTCTGCGTCAGCTACAGACTGGACTTCTGTAGTCGTACTGTTAGACTGGAGGAGATGGCGGATTTCCGACTCGATTTCCTCGTCAGTGACCTTATGGATTGGCTTCTCAACCTTTATCCCTTTGTAGTTGGCCAACTGAACCACCGGCTTTACATCGTACTGGATCTTGAAATGGAAATGTTGACCTCGCTTGAAGTCCATGTCCACCATCGACGGTGTTCCAAGCGGGGCAATATTTCGCTCAAGCATGGCTTTGCGATACACGTCAGTTGCCACTTCATCCAGCGCCTCATGCTCGATGGCTTCCCCATAGATCTTCTTCACCATCCCCATGGGTACTTTGCCTTTACGGAACCCCTTCAGCTCCACTTTGGGCTGGTACTTCAGATAGGCTTTATCGAAGTGTGGCTGCAATTCCTCGCTGGGAACGTGTATCTCGGCTTCCTGCCGGACCTCTGATAGTGTGTTGATAGTAACGTCCAACTTCTCTAATCCTTTTCGTTATAGAAGAAATGCGGTTATCGTGTGGGCATAGAGGGACTTGAACCCCCACGGATTGCTCCACTAGCTCCTAAGGCTAGCGCGTCTGCCAATTTCGCCATATGCCCATGACGATGCTGTAGTGGGGTGAAAAAGATAACCATTTTCTGAGGGAACTTCAAGGAAAGGACGGTGAAGGGAGATATGCCAATTGCTATACTGGAAGCAGCAGTCGTATGGTGGTGCCGACGTTCTCCTGTGACTCTAGTTCAATCTCCCCGCCATGCTCATCGATGATCTTCTTCGCTATCGCGAGTCCCAGACCAGTTCCTTGACGTTTGCCGTGAGTGAAGAACGGCTCGAATACTTTTGCCTTGACCGCGTCCGGAATACCCGTTCCGGTGTCGATGAGGATTATTCTTATGCTTTCGTCGGACTTCTCCGTCCGAACTGTGAGCTTTCCTCCATTTGGCATGGCGTCGGCGGCATTCGTCACAAGGTTGTAGAGCACCCGCGACATTCTATCTGGATCAAGCTTGCACGGACCTGCAAATTGAAATTCTCTCGTAATGGTGATGTTCCGGTTTTGGAATTCCATCTCGATGAACTTCAATGAGGAATCCAGCACGTCTGAGAGTTGTACGGTCTCAAGGTGAAGCTCGCTTAATCCGCGGGAATAGTCAAGGATCTCCTGTGTCATCTTCACAAACTTGTCCACCTGGCGGATCATCTCATCGGCATAACCGGAGACCTCGGTGTCGTGCACTCTGCGCTTGATGAGCTGTGCATACAGGCGAAGTACGCTCATCGGGCTCTTGATGTCGTGGATGATTGAACTGGCCATTTTCCCGACGGTGGACAGACGCTCGTGCTTCACCATCTCTTGTGCGAGGCGCACATTCTCGAGTGCGATTGCCGCATGAACGGAGAGGGCGTCGATGAAGGATGCATCTTCTTCTGTGAACACGCCCCCTTTCTTGTTGAGGAACTGGAACACGCCAACGATCTCACCTTCCTTGTTCTTCATCGGCATGCAAAGAACGTTGTGCGTCCGGAACCCGCTCTTCTTGTCGATTTCAGGGTTGAATCGTGGGTCGCTGTACGCATCCGGAATGTTTACTACCTCGCCCGTCTTTGCCACGTATCCGGCAAGCCCCTTGCCGACAGGCAGGCGGATTTCTGTCATATCTTTTCCTTGGGCGACCTTCGCCCAGAGTTCGTTCTTCTCTTTGTCGAGGAGATAGAGCGTCCCGCGTTCTGCCTGAATGCTATGGGCGGCAGCGTTGAGGATAAGAACAAGAAGCTCGTCAATGTCGATCGTGGAGTTTAAGGTCTTGCTGGCCTCAATGAGGAGGTTGAGCTTCTCGAGCTTTGCTCTTGAAGACACCACATTGCGTTCGAGTTCGGTCACGAAGGCCTGGTCGAGCGTGCGCAACCTGATCGCCAGGTTCTTCAGCAGGTTGAACGTAAAAGCGTCGCTCTCTTTTATGAGCGAGCGGAATTCCGACGCGTTGAAGAGTACAATCGTGCAAGGACCAATCGCCTCCGCCTGCCCAGACCTCGGAAGGCCGTCTATAATAGAGAGTTCCCCAAAGAAATCGCCCTCGTGCAAGACCCCAAGCAGCGATTCAATACCGTATTTGGTATATTTCTTTATCCGAACTATCCCCCTGACAAGCATGTAGAGATGCCGGCCTTTGGTTGATTCGTTGAAGATGACATCACCGGACCTATAATGACGAACAAGAAGCTTGGAGCTGACAGATGTTAGGGTCTTCGGTTCGACATTTGAGAAGAGTATGTTCTGTCGGATGCCCTGCAGGATTGACTTGTCCGGCGTCGGGTGGCGACGCCGGTGAGTGGTTGGCCTTGAACTCTTTTTCCGCATGGACGGGCGAGCTTCTGCCGAGCGCTTTGGGGTTGAAAGGTGGCTTGCTTTTGCAGTGGTTTTCTTTTTCATGACAAAGAATGCGGCTTTGTGAGAACACCGCAACAACAGCGGTGCTTTTCCGTGGTATAATAGGTAATTCACTTTCCAGAATCAACCACGCACTATGTCTTCTGACGTTATTCTGAGAACGGAACGCCTTGGGAAGAGGTTCAGAAGGCGCTGGGCGGTGAGAGCACTTAATCTTGAAGTGCCGCGCGGTGAAGTGTTTGGGTTCCTTGGTCCAAACGGTGCCGGGAAGAGCACAACGATCAGAATGCTCCTCTCATTGGTGAAACCGAGTGAAGGCCGTATTGAACTCTTCGGAAAGGAGCTTTACAGTCATAGGAAGGATGTGCTCTCGCGTGTGGGAGGGCTTGTGGAGAGTGCTGACTTCTATCAATACCTCACCGCCCGCAAGAACCTGGACATGATTGCCTCCCTCGGTGGAGGGTTGACTCGCCGCGCAATTGATGAAGTGCTTAATCTGGTCGGACTTTTCCCCCGTGCTGAAGACAAGGTCAAGACGTACTCACATGGAATGAAGCAACGGTTGGGCATCGCGCAGGCACTCCTTGGCAACCCGGAGTTGATCATTCTTGATGAACCAACCACCGGACTCGATCCTCAAGGTATCAAGGAAGTCCGGGAACTGATCAGGAGACTGTCGAAGGAACGGGCAATCACGGTCTTTCTTTCCTCTCACCTCTTGAGCGAGATTGAGCAGACGGCCACGAGTATGGCTATCATCAACATGGGGGAGCTCGTTGTGCAGGGGAAAGTCGGTGCGCTGTTGAACACGGGGGAAAACGTTGTGAAGATTGATGCGCGGCCTCTGGAAGAAGCACGGCTTCTGATTAGCAAGCAACAGTATGTGAAGGGCATCAAGCAGATCAACAATACTCTTGAGGTGAACATGCCACTTGATCACGCAGGTGAACTTAACACGATGCTCGTGCGTGCAGGCCTGGAAGTGTATTCGCTTATCCCGCGACGTTCGTTGGAGGATTACTTCCTTTCCATCACCGACGGTTCAACCGATATTCGCTGAGGAATCCCATGTTGTTGATCCTGAAAGACGAATTGCTCAAAACGTACAAGAAGTGGCGCACATACATCGGCTTCATCGCGATAGCGGTGTTTGTGCCGGCCGTCCAGCTTGCCCTGAAGTTTGAGGGAGGGGGAATGGTGAACAGGATGACACGGGGGCTTCAGGACGACTTCTTTCTGGTTGGCAATTTCTTCAACGGTTACTTCATCACTCAATTCCTCCTCAACAGCATGTGGGTACACATGCCATTTCTCATCAGTCTCGTTGCCGGTGATCAGCTTGCGGGTGAGGCCACAGGCGGAACATTTCGACTATTGTTGATACGGCCAGCATCGCGCTCACGCATTCTCCTGAATAAGTATGTAACAACACTTTTCTATTCGTTCACGTTGGTTGCATTTCTAGCCCTTGTGTCGCTCGGATTGGGTCTTGCACTGTTTGGATCGGGACCGCTCCTGATTCCCGGAAGGACAATCACTATCATCCCCGTTGAACAAGTGTTCTGGCGGATGAGTCTGGCATTTGGATTTGCCATTGTCTGCATGTGGTGTGTTGCCTCGCTGGCGTTCCTGTTCTCCTCTCTGGTGGAGAACGCCATTGGCCCGATCGTTGGGACGATGGCGGTCGTTATTATCTTCCTGCTTCTTTCAAACATGCCTGTGGATTTCTTTAAGGCCATCAAGCCATATCTGTTCACTTCATATCTGAATGTATGGCAAAAGATGCTCGAAGAGCCAATTCCCTGGCAGACCATCCGGAACGATCTTCTGATTATCGGTGGCCACTGCGTTGGATTTTACATTGTCACTTGGTATATTTTCGTGAAGAAAGATATCCTGAGTTGACGCAGCTCCGCGCCTTGGCTCAGCTTGCACAGACACTTCTCACAACTGTCCCCAAAGGACCCAGCAATGAATCTAGATCGTATTCAAGAATCGCTCCGTGAGCGTAAGCTCGGGGGGTGGCTGTTCTGCGACTTCCACAACCGAGACCATCTCGCCTATCGTATCCTCGGACTTGATCTGACAAAGATGACCACACGACGGTGGTTCTATTTCATTCCCGCTAAGGGAGAGCCACGCCGACTTGTGCACAGCGTGGAGAAATTCAAACTTGAAGCGTTGCCCGGATCGAAGTCGGTATATCTTCCGTGGGAACAGCTTCACGCATCCTTGAAAAAGATGCTTGGGAGCCCAAAGAAGATTGCCATGCAGTATTCACCAAAGAACAATATCCCGGCCGTGTCCATGGTAGATGCTGGCATTGTGGAGCTTGTAAAGAGTTTTGGTCACAAGGTTGTTTCGTCAGCTGATTTAGTGCAGATGTTTGAAGCCTCCATCGGCGAAGAAGGGTACAGGCTTCACAAGGAAGCGGGTGTTCTTGTCGATCGGATTCGCGCGGAAGCATTTGACCAGATCAAGCATGCAGTCGCCACCAAAAACGGCATGACGGAATACGACGTGCAGCAATTCATCATGCGTCGCTTTGCTGAAAGCGGTCTGACGACAGTTGATCCGCCCATTGTTGGGACAAACGATCACCCTGCTGATCCTCATTTCGAGTCAACGCCCGCCAATGCGCGGGCATTCAAATGGGGGGATACCGTGTTGATTGATCTCTGGGCAAAGATGAATGTTCCGGGGGGCATCTACTATGATATCACCTGGGTTGGCTACATTGGGAGCGAGCCATCAAAGAAGTATCTGGAGATCTTCAACGTTGTGAAGAATGCCCGCAACGCAGCCATCAAGTTTGTGCAGGACAAATTCGCCAAGGGTCAGACCTGCTGCGGCTGGCAGGTGGACGAGGCATGCCGCAGTGTAGTGAAGAAAGCGGGATACGGGAAGTACTTTGTTCATCGTACCGGGCATTCCATTGGAGAGGAGGTCCATGGCAACGGCGGGAACATCGACAACCTCGAAACGAGAGATGATCGCCAACTCATGCCCGGGTGTCTCTTCTCGATTGAACCGGGTATTTATCTTGAAGGCGCAATGGCAGTCCGAACAGAAGTCAATATGTTCATCCGTCATGATGGAGTGCCTGAAGTGACGGGAGAAAAGCAGGAAGAGTTGGTGAGGATTTAACGATTACCCGATTTGGTGATTTGATAATTGGGCTGCACAGGTCAATCGCTAGATCTCTTAATCATACCATCATCAAATACATAAGGAGCCCATTTGAGTCTCTCTGAACGAATTCAGGAAATCAAGACCGGTTTTCATCCGACATTCTGGGTGGCAAATGGGATGGAGCTGTTCGAGCGCCTCGCGTATTACGGCCAGCAAATCGTCTTCATGATCTACATGCGCAACAAGCTGGGATTTACCGAGACGGAAGCGGGACAACTCTCGGGTATGTTCGGCGGGTTGATCTATTTGTTGCCAATTCTTGGAGGGACTCTCGCCGACAAGTGGGGTTTCCGCCGTTCGTTCAGCGTGGCATTCTCCATCCTGGCACTTGGCTACTTCCTCATCGGTTCCGTTGGCATGAGCGCCTTTGCAGATGTCTACGGCAACTTCTCGCTGTACTGGCTGGTAATGGTGTTTCTCGTGTTCACAGCGTTTGGTGGTTCGTTCATTAAACCTTCCGTGTTGGGTACCGTCGCTGTGACGTCGACGGAAAAGACAAAGTCGCTTGGCTTTGCTGTCTACTACTGGCTTGTGAACGTCGGGGCAATGCTTGGCCCTACAATTGCGTATCTCGTGCGTGACAGGTTTGGCAACGAGTTTGTCTATCTCGTCTCCGCGATCAGTTGTCTGGCAATGTTGGTTGTGAACGTGATGCTCTACAAGGAAGTGGAAGACAAGACGGTTGTGGTTCATGAGTCGCTTGGAAAGAAGATAGCCAACCTCTTTGTCGTACTGGCGAACGTCAAGTTCATGATCTTCCTCCTCATCTACTCGCTCTACTGGATTATCTTTTGGCAGGAGTTCATCATCGTTCCCTACTACATTACCGACTACATTGACAAAGACGCACCATATGAAATTGTACAATCGTGGGCTGGGGCAGGTGCGATCATTCTTCTGCAGATTCCGATCAATCGTCTTACAAAGCACATCCCCACACGAACAGCGATCGTGCTTGGCTTTGCACTCTCCAGTCTCATCTGGGTGATTATCGGGTTGTATCCAAGCATTCCAACGATTGCCGCCGGCATCGTTGCGTTCGCCATTGGCGAGATGATTCAAGCTCCACGCTACTACGAATACATTTCCGCAATTGCTCCGCCCGGACAGCAGGGACTGTTTCAGGGTTACGCCTTCCTCCCGATTGCAATTGCCCGCTTTGTGGGCGATCCCATTGGCGGATGGTTGTACGAGACGTCGAAGGTTGCAGGCAAGCCCGAGATGGTCTGGTTCGCCCTCATCGGAATTGGTGTTGGTGGTACGGTGTTGATGTGGATATACAACATGGTTGTAACGCGACAGGAGAGGACGCAGGGCGCCTGACACTTATGTTCCCTCGGTCGGTCATAGCGTGCATGCTGTTGTTGATGGTTGCCGAGGGATCGGCCCAGCCGTCGGGTGAAGAGATTCTCAAGAAGGTTGAAGCGAACTTCCCCGGTGTGCAGGACTACACGGCCGACCTAGACATCACCGCGGACATCGAACGGATGAATGTGCCGCCGATGCACGTGCGTATGTACTACAAACAACCGGACAAATTCCAGTTTGACTCCGAGGGTTTTGCCCTGCTTCCGCGCGACGGTGTGGCGTTCAACGCTTCGAAGCTCCTCTCCCGATTCTCGATTGAAGAAGTTGGAGAAGAGTCGTCGCAAGGAGGGAAGGAGTTCAAGCTTACGTTGCGCGCCAAGGGTGAGCGAGCAAAGACAACAAGGCTGCAGGTGTTTGTTGACGCAGACAACTGGAAGCCCACAAGGATCCTTTCGTCGATGTTTGACGGCCGCTCAATGAACGCCGTGTTCCGCTATGAAAAGCAAGACGGCTATCTCATGCCGTCACTGCTCACCGTACAATTTACTTCTCCTCCTGCGGACACCTCTGACCAGGCCGCAGGGACAGACATGGTGCCGCTGCCGCGCTCCCAAATGCCACGCAGTGGTAAAGTAACCATCAGGTATTCCAGCTACAAGATTAACACGGGTCTTTCTGACGATATCTTCAACAAGAAGTGACTCTCAGACAATCGTTCCTCAGGCTCAGCAACGGCATGATCGCGGTGGTTGTTCGCCAACTCTTCCCAATATATCGACTCCCGTCCCTCCTCGTGTTGTTCGCGGCGCACGTCCTTGCCGGTCAGCAGGTGCATACGCTCGACATGAAACTCAACCGTCTCTCTGTTGAGCAGGGACTCTCGCAGTCGACGGTGAATGCGATCATGGAGGACATTCATGGTCTGATGTGGTTCGGGACGCAGGACGGATTGAACATGTATGATGGCTACAGCTTCACGGTGTTCAAGCACGACCCCGCGGATACGAACTCGATCTCTGATAACTGGATCACATCGCTTTGCCAGGACAGCGAGGGGAATATCTGGGTCGGCACCTTGGAGGGAGGACTCAATCTCTATCCTGCAAACCGCGACAGGTTCATCCACTTCCGCAATGATTCAGGCAACCCGTCCAGCCATAGCGGCAACAATGTTGTGACAATATATCAGGATGCAACTGGCACAATTTGGGTCGGTGTGTGGGGTGGGGGATTGAATAGGTACGAGTCGCAAACAAATTCCTTCTCACACTTTCGCGCGGAGAAAAACAATGCCAACAGTCTAAGCGGCAACGAGGTGTATTGCATTTGTGAAGACGCAGGTGGTGTGCTTTGGATTGGTACATGGAACGGGCTGACCAGTTTTGATAAGACCCGGAAGTCGTTCAAGCGCTATCTATCCACGGTCGATGCTGCTGGTCAATCGAAAGGAGAGAAGATTGCAGGACTCTTCGAGGGCTCGGATGGCACGTTGTGGATCGGGACTCAAGATCACGGCCTCATGGTCTATGACCGGAAGAACGATCGCGTCACTCCATGCGTCCAACCCACAACATCCTTGTTGCATACGACTCCCGTTTGGGCGCTGTGTGGAGGCTCGAACGGATCGGTTTGGATTGCCACCGCCGGGAATGGTGTCGTCCACCTCGACCCTGTTCTTGGAACAACAACACAGTACGCCAACGATCCGTCCGACCCCAAATCACTTTTTAACAACTCGGTCTTGAGAATCTTCAGCGATAGTCGGGACATTATATGGATCGGAACGGAAGGGGGTGGGATCACGATGTTGAATCAGCAACAGCGCCGCTTCAGACACTACTATCATCGGCAACGCGATCCACACAGCTTGAGTCACGATCATGTGCGATCGATTGTGGAGGACGCTCAGGGCAATCTCTGGATAGGAACTGAGGGGGGAGGACTTAACCATTTCAACGTTTCAACACGGCAATTCTTTTCCGATCGCAACGGTTCATTCAACACAGCTGATAACAAAACTGTGTTTTCTCTTTATCAGGAGAGGATGGGAGATCTCTGGATTGGAACTGATACAGGAGTTCGGCGATACACACACAAGTCGGGACGTGTGCTGCGGGTACCCCTCGGGGTTGGAGCAGGCGGGAAACAGCGACTCACCAACGTTACTGCGATTACAGGAGAAGAGCGCGGGAAATTATGGTTCGGAACATACGGAGATGGATTGTGTCAATACGAGCCAAGCACCGGTGAATGCGTCTGGTTTCACAGAAAAGTCGGCGATACCACCAGCCTGAATGGGGACTGGGTTCTTTCGCTTCTCATTGACACCAAGGGCGAATTGTGGGTTGGGACATGGGGGACGGGCTTGGGAAGGTTCAATCGGTCCAATGGTACATTCCGACGGTACCGGAATGATCGCACCAATCCCAACAGTCTCAGCAATAATACAATTAACTGTCTCGCTGAATCTCATGACGGAGCACTGTGGGTTGGCACCTCGGCAGGATTGAACAGGTTTGACGCGAGTTCCGAACGGTTCGTCAGTTATTCCGAAAAGGATGGGCTACCCAATGGTGTTATCAATGGCATTATCGAGGATGATGAGCGAAACCTGTGGCTCAGCACGAACAACGGGATTGCCAAATTCAACCCAAGGACAAAGCAATGTAGAAGTTTTGACGTCAGCGATGGCTTGCAGGGAAACGAGTTTAACAACGGAGCGTTTTGCCGAACAAAGAACGGACAGTTCTACTTTGGTGGCACCAACGGTCTGACGGAGTTCAATCCCGGTGAAATCCGGGACGACTCCAGCGTTCCTTCCATCGTGCTGACGAGTTTCAAGATATTCGATAAACCAGCACGCCTGCCACGGTCTATTTCTTTCACGGACAGTATTGAACTTTCCTATGTGGAGAACTTCTTCTCGTTTGAATTTGTTGCGGTGAACTATCTCAATCCGTCAAAGACTCGCTACGCATATATGATGGAGGGGTTCGATCGAGACTGGGTGCAGGCAGGCACGCGCCGGTACGCAAGCTACACACACCTTGATCCTGGCAACTACGTCTTCCGGGTCCGCGCATCCAATAGTGATGGCGTATGGGACATGAACGGTGCCGCCGTTCAGATTCACATTCTTCCCCCCCTCTGGCAGACCTGGTGGTTTCGTCTCGGCGTCGGC
>DPLS01000080.1:0-260 GCA_003541875.1 Bacteroidota bacterium
ATTGCGATCTTCATGCAAGTACCCTCCTTGCTGCCGCAACAATATTCTCGACAGTGATGCCAAAATTCTTGAACGCAACATCGGCAGGCGCAGATGCGCCGAACGATGACATGCCGATGAACTCGCCCTGGTCGCCGATGTACCTCTCCCATCCCATCTTCATGCCTGCCTCAACTGCAACGCGGGCCTTTAGTCCGGACGGCAACACACTCTCTTTGTATTCCTTTGATTGCATCTCGAACAACTCCCACGACGGCATG
>DPLS01000080.1:488-6754 GCA_003541875.1 Bacteroidota bacterium
CTCGAACAACTCCCACGACGGCATGCTGACGACTCTCGACTTGATTCCCTCTGAAGCAAGCAGTTCGTACGCTTTTAGCGCAAGAGAAACCTCCGATCCCGTCGCCAGGAACAGTACCTGGGGCTTTTCTGCACCAATCAGAACGTATGCCCCTTTGAGCAAACCCTCCGCCGACGCGCACTTTGCTTGATCGAGGACAGGCAGTTTTTGACGCGTTAGAGTGAGGACGGTCGGACCATCACGATGTTCAAGTGCAAACTTCCAGGCAACCGCCGTCTCGTTGGCATCTGCAGGTCGCAGCACGATCAAGCTTGGTATCGCACGCAATGAAGCGAATTGCTCGACTGCCTGGTGGGTTGGACCATCTTCCCCGAGACCAATACTATCGTGAGTGTATACGAAGATCGATGGGTACTTCGAAAGGGCGGCAAGCCGCACTGCAGGGCGCATATAGTCAACGAATGCAAAGAACGTTGCCCCATAGGGAATCACCATATCGCTCAGCGCGATGCCGTTCATTATTGCACCCATGCCGTGCTCACGGACGCCGTAGCGAATGTAACGTCCCGTACGGTTCGTCTTTGAGAAATCCGTCACTCCCTTGAACCGGGTGTTGTTTGATGGCGTGAGATCTGCTGAACCACCGAGAACAAGAGGTAGCTTTGGCATTATGGCATCGAGGATCTTGCCTTGAGTTTCCCGAGTTGCCATTGGTACCGCCGGGTCGAACTTGGGGACGGCCTCTTTCCAGAGTTGCTCCCAATTCTCGGGAAGCTTGCGAGCAGCTGCACGCTTGAATTCTCTTGCGAGCTCGGGATAAGCAGCAGCATATTTCTCGAAGAGTGCATTCCACTCTGCTTCGCGCAGGCTGCCCTTCTCTACCCCTTTCCTGAAGACCTTCAGCGCCTCATCCGGGACCACAAACTTCCTTTCAGGATCCCATCCGTAGCGTTTCTTTGTCAGCGCAACCTCCTCATCACCCAGAGGAGAGCCATGAGCATCATGAGAGTCCTGCTTGTTTGGGCTGCCGTATCCAATATGCGTTCTCAGCTTGATCAACGATGGTCGGTTCTTTTCGGCCTTTGCTGCGTCGAGGGCCTTTTCAAACGCGGCAATATCATTTCCCGCCTGACCGGCGGGCAGGCCATCACCACCAACGGTCTGAACAAACCACCCGTATGCTTCATAACGCTTCGCCACATCCTCGCCGAAAGAGAGCGAGGTTGCACCGTCGATCGTGATGTTGTTGTCGTCGTAAACCACGATCAGGTTGTCCAGTCCAAGATGCCCCGCAAGCGAGCATGCCTCAGACGACACGCCCTCCTGTAGGCAACCATCGCCGGCAATGACATACACTTTGTAGTTGAGAACTGGATAGCCATCGCGATTGAAATATGCGGAAAGGTATTTCTCGGCAATCGCCATACCGACAGCATTCGAAATCCCTTGTCCAAGAGGGCCGGAGGTGACTTCGACTCCCGGTGTGTGTTCATATTCGGGATGGCCAGGCGTCCTACTTCCCCACTGACGGAAGTTCTTGATCTCATCGAGCGATAAATCGTAGCCGGTGAGATGAAGAAGTGAATACAACAGCATGCAACCATGTCCCGCCGAGAGAACGAAGCGATCGCGATTCACCCATTTGGGGTTGCGAGGGTTGTGCCTAAGATGACGTGTCCACAATGCGTACGCAGGAGCAGCCATGCCCATGGGCATGCCGGGATGCCCTGATTTCGCCTTCTGAACAGCGTCTATTGAAAGACACCGAATGGTGTTTATGCAGAGTTCGTCGAGTTCTGAGAGACTTGAATGCCTTGGGAGGCGGCCGGTGTTGGGGACTGCCGCCGGGGTGTCAGTTGTTTCCATGAGATTCCTAGTTGATCGTGCCTTCGGTAATCAGCCCTCCAACTCGATCGCGTCAAGTTCTTGTTACGGATGGCCGGGAAGTGTGAAACAAGATAGGGAAAAATTGGGAATATTCAATGGGAACAGACGCATTCTGAGCGCGAGGTCATTCCGCGGGCTCAACATTTGCGGACATCGACCCCTTGCAATGCGGGATGCGCCAGTCCGCACCGTAGGCGTGAATCTGGCGGCACTTCATCTCTGCACGTTCCTTGTACGTCGTCTCGACGATCACCCGCTTCCTCGCATCGACTTCACATGCCATTTCATACGCTCTTCTTTCGCTGTGTCCGAAGAGATCCATCAGCATTTCGATGACATAGTCGTAGGAATGGTCATCGTCATCCAAAAGTACAACGTGATACATGGGAACGAGAGCAGAGACCAACTCTTCGTCGACCTCGAGATAAGAATCGGAAGTGTGTTCTGGCAGGTTCGACATGTCTCGAATCGTTGCTCGATACGGTGGAAGAAGAGGAAAAAGAAGGAAAACTACAAGCTCTCACCATGGGGCAGCCGCAAATAACTAAGCCCCCGAGTCGGGGGCTTAGTCACATCCATCCTCATGATTACTTCACGAGCATCATCATCTTGGAGATTCTGTTGCCGCCGCTTTCAAGTGCATAGTAGTACGAACCGCTCACGACGTTTTCTCCTGAAAAGGCAACACTGTACAACCTGCCTGGTTCCGCGGGTCCGTCGAACAGTGTGGCAACATGTTGCCCAAGAATGTTGTATACACTCACCACGGCTCGTGCTGCGGACTCGACTGTGAAGGAAATGTTTGTCGAAGGATTGAACGGGTTGGGGTAATTCTGCAACAGACGGAACGCGGCCAGCCGACCTTCTGTTACGCCGGTCGGCAGTTCAACCTGCACTGGATCAGAGTAGTGAATTGTCCCGTCCATATCCATCTGCTTCAGACGAAAACACCATTGTCCAGCCTGGACCGAGGCAGCGGTGAAGGTGTAGTCGTGAGGAAGGTTGGTTGTGCCGTGACCCGGAACAAAACTGCCCTCGATATCCGCAAACCCAGAGGCACTGTAGGCGCTCTGTTGGATAAAGAAGCCGTAGTTGTTCAGTTCGGTCAGTGTTCTCCATGCGAGGCGAACTCCATTCGCGACTGGAGTTGCGATGAATGAAGCGAGTTGAATGGGTAAAGGATTCAGGTCGTCCGTCGCCGTGAAAGAGCCAGACAACGATGTTATGGCCCTTGTGATCGAGCGCGGATTTCCCGAAACATTCTCCGAGTTTCCGACCCTGCTCCAAGTTGTGCTCGTGTTCTGCCAGATACCCATGTTGTTCGGCCCCTTGCCGTTGTCTTCCGATTGAAGCCAAACGAATGTCACGTTTCGTGCGAGGTTTCCACCGCCAGAAATCGTGTAGCGTCGTTTGATACTGCTGTTTGCTCCAACACTGACAACTGCATTGTCACCTGTAACGCGACTAACTGTCACCGAACCCAACGCGGTCGCGTCAGTGCCGTCCACTGAAAGACCGATATTGCCAAATGTTTGTGCGCTGTTTGGTTGCACGTCGCGGGTGGTCGCAACATTGCCTACGATGTTCCTGCCAACCTGTTCGCCCGAGAGCAGCCCGTTTGACCCGAGAGCAAGTGTGTATCCATTTGTGGAAATCGAACCGGCAACGAAGCTAATGGTTCCCGTAACTGAAACATCACTTCCGAGTATTACTCCGCTCGCATTCTCTATTTTCAGATTTTTCACTCCACTAAATTCATTCGACAGAGACGTCGTTTGCGATGTTGAGCCTTCGTATGCAAGCACTGATGAAGCACCATACGTCGGCGTGCCTGAAACCGTCACACTCCCCCGCAGGTACATTGTTCCATTGACGGTAACAGAAGAGAGAGTCTTCACTCCAGTCCCAGAAAGAACAAGATCCGAGTATGGGCATGGCCCGATTACCGATTGGGATCCTGCCGCTGAAAACCCGACAGTCCCATCCAGCACGTACGTGTTGTTCGTGGCACCTACCGTACCCCATCCACCCCACGTGAAGTTGAGTTCTCCGCCAACATCTACATCCAGAGTGCTTGTGGCTGCACCACTATTCGTGCAGACTGCAGTACTGCACTTCAGGACACCGCCGTTGGCGATGTTGACTACACAGGCTCCAGCCACATTGTCGGTGGTCAGGTACAGACTCTTTCCGACGTTGCATGTCCCCTGCACGGTGATGTTTCCACCGCCTCCGGATCCACTTCCTGTCGCCCCGTTGAGTCCATCAATCGCAACACTCCCATATGGGATATTGACGGTCGCACTACTAGCGATAACAACGTTGAAGGTCGTCCCATTGGCATTGCTGTAAATCCCCGTTGTAGATGTTTGAAGCGAAATATCTCTGCTGATCGTAAGTGTTGTCGTCAGGTTCGTACTCGCGTTCTTCCGGATAAGAGCCGCGTCAAAAACTCCCGAGCCGGAGATCCCGCAGGTGACGCCTTCGATATTGAATCCAAGTGCGTCATACACAGCACCATTACCTACGATGCCATCACAGACGATATTACCGCTCACATTCACGTAACGGACTGTCAGATTGCTGTTGCGAATCAACTGGCCACCAGCTTCCACGGTAAGATCATCGATCAGCGCAGTGTTAACGTCTACTACACACGCCATATCTGCTGGAATAACAACGTCCTCACCGGCAGTGGGTGCATGCCCGGCGCTCCAGTTCGCTGCAGTGTTCCAATTGTTGTCTTGGCCCCCCGTGAAAGTGTTCTGTGCAATCACTGTCGAAACAGCGCTCAGTATCACCGCCAAAACGACCATGGTTTTGATCATACAACCTCCTACCTAGGGTGTGCACTCTGCCAGATATTCCCCAACAGCCACAATCCAAATCGATGAAACGGTGGCGATCAGCCGACGCTGTTTGCGGGGACGAGCTTTCCAGCATTGATATGTCAACTCGCATGCCACGGTTGAAGGCTCATATGACAGCCAGGAGGTGTACAATTCGGGGATTCCATCGGGTCCAGTGTTACCCTCTGTTTGTGGACAGCATGTCTTGTGTTGAATATTGTCCAGTTGGACAACCTTAGTCAGTCACTGGATAACCCATTCAATCTTGAATAGGCGGGATGAGATGCGTTAGCGGGCTGGAAGTTGGTCGTGTGCTATAGAAGGCGAGCCCTGTGCTCATTGCAGAAGTTCATCAGTCCGTCGGTGGAGCAGTCGTGGGAGGACACATTCTTCTTCCTTTTGAGTTCTGACAGGATTGTCTGTGCAAGTTGCTTCCCCAACTCGACGCCCCACTGATCAAACGAATTGATGTTCCAAATGATCCCCTGCACGAATATCTTGTGCTCGTACAATGCAATGAGCGAGCCGAGCGTACGAGGCGTGAGCTTCTTGAACATGATTGAGTTTGTTGGACGGTTACCTCCAAAGACTTTGTGTGGGAGGAGTTCCTCCAACGCTTTGCCACTTAGCCCGGTCGCTTGAAGTTCAGACCGCGCCTCGTCTTTCGTCTTTCCTTTCATTAGCGCTTCTGTCTGTGCAAAGAAGTGAGAGAGTAAAATCTTGTGATGCTCTCCGATCGGATTGTGTGTTTCAATCGGCACGATGAAGTCTGCCGGAATCAGCTTCGTACCCTGATGTATTAGCTGATAGAAAGCGTGCTGTCCGTTCGTCCCCGGCTCACCCCAGATCACCGGCCCCGTTGAATAATCCACCGTGTCGCCGTTCCGATCGACATACTTGCCATTGCTCTCCATATCTCCCTGCTGGAAGTACGCAGCAAGTCGATGCAGATACTGGTCATAGGGAAGGATCGCGTGTGTTTGTGCACCGAAGAAATTGTTGTACCAAATTCCCAGCAGTCCTAGAATCACCGGCATGTTTGCCTCAAGAGGCGCGGCGCGGAAGTGTTCATCCATCTCATGCGCTCCAATCAGCAATTCCTCGAAGTTCTCATAGCCGATGAAGAGTGCTATCGAAAGCCCGATCGCTGACCAGAGTGAATAACGCCCGCCGACCCAGTCCCAGAACTCAAACATATTCTTCGGATCAATACCAAACTCCGCCACTTGTTTGGCATTGGTTGAGAGCGCCACGAAGTGCTTTGCGATGTGGGGTCTTTCCCTGGCCGACTCAAGAAACCAGTTCCGAGCTGATTCCGCGTTCGTCATGGTCTCCTGCGTGGTAAACGTCTTCGACGCAACCAGGAAGAGCGTTGTCTCAGGATTCAGCCTCCTCAGTACTTCCGCAAGATGTGTCCCGTCCACGTTGGAGATAGAGTGAACACGTAACTCAGGCTTGCTGTACGCCCTGAGCGCCTCAGTCACCATAACGGGACCAAGATCCGAACCGCCGATGCCGGAGGGCACGACA
>DPLS01000117.1:0-727 GCA_003541875.1 Bacteroidota bacterium
CCACACCTCGAAGATGCCGACATCGCCGTTATCAATACTTGTGGCTTCATCGAAGCAGCGAAACGGGAATCGATCGACATGATCATTCAAAATGTTCGACTGAAGGCGGGAGGAAAATTGAACAAAGTGTACGCCATGGGCTGTCTTACCGAACGGTACATGGTGGACTTGCAGAAGGAGATTCCCGAAGTAGACCGTTTCTTTGGCTCCAATGACATGCCGAATGTACTCAAGGAGCTTGGCGCTCAATACAAGTACGAATTGCTTGGTGAGCGAGTACTCACGACGCCAAGCCATTTCGCGTATCTCAAGATTTCTGAAGGGTGTGACAACCCATGCTCGTTCTGCTCGATTCCCTTGATGCGCGGCAAGCACATTGGAAGGTCGCCCAAACAAGTCCTGAAAGAAGCACAACGACTCGCAGACCAAGGGGTGAAGGAACTCGTGGTGATTGGCCAGGATACGACCTACTACGGTTTGGACACGGAGGGGAAAAGGCAGCTTCCTCAACTCCTAGAGAATCTTGCAGATGTGAACGGGATTGAATGGGTGCGGTTGATGTATGCGTATCCAGCGCAATTCCCCGTTGAAGTGCTGGATGTGATTGCTGGTCATCCTCGCATCTGCAAGTACCTTGATATGCCGGTTCAACATATTTCTGATGTCGTTCTCAAATCAATGCGGCGGGGAATTTCGCAGCGGGTGTTGCGCGAACTGGTCGATCGGG
>DPLS01000117.1:898-3019 GCA_003541875.1 Bacteroidota bacterium
TCAACATATTTCTGATGTCGTGCTCAAATCAATGCGGCGGGGAATTTCGCAGCGGGCGTTGCGCGAACTGGTCGATCGGGTCAGGGACCGGGTAAAAGGCGTGGCATTGCGGACAACGTTGATTGTCGGCTATCCCAATGAAACGGAAAAGGAGTTCAACGAGCTTCTCGACTTCGTCAACGACGTGAAGTTTGACAGGCTTGGCGTTTTCACGTATTCGCGGGAGGAGGGGACCGCCGCCTTTGAATTGGGTGACCCGATCGCCTCAGAAGAAAAGGAGCGACGACAGGCGACAATCATGCAGGCCCAGCAGGCGATCTCTGAGGGGAAAAACCAGCAGTTGATAAACACAACCCAACGTGTTATCATCGATAGGATCGATGGCGGCGTGTATGTTGGGCGTACGGAACGGGATGCACCTGAGATCGACAATGAGGTGTTCGTGCATTCTGCTGGAGGTTTGTCGATTGGCAGCTTCGTGGATGTTGACATTGATGATGCGACTGAGTATGATTTGTTCGGAACCGTTCGGGGGGAAGAACGGGTGTCGGCCACCGTATAGAACATTGTTCTTCGGGGAGAAAGCCATGACCAGTGTAGGTTGGACAGTTGTTGCGTTGGTGAGTGTGTTGCACCTGACCTCCGCTCAAGTGGAGGTCGCTCCGAAGGAAGAGATTCCTCCCTATTATGTCGACGCGATCAGTTTTGCTTCGAGTACTTCGCAGCATAGCCGTGTCGATGTCTTTGTTCAGATTCCCTATAGGATTCTCGCCTTCGTGAAGAAAGAGGATGGTTACCGTGCCTCGTACGAGATTACCATTGATGTGCTTGACTCTACCGGGAAGCTCTGCAACGAAAAAGTCTGGACGGAAGATGTGAAGGTGGAGACATTTGAGCAGACGGTGTCGTCTCAGGGATATAGTCTTGTCCAGCGTTCCTTTGAAGTGTTCCCTGGCCTCTATTCGATCATGACGATTGTTCGCGATGAGGAAACACGTCAGAGTCAACGAATACTGCAGAAGCTGCGCGTGTCTGACTATTCGGGATCACAGTTGCTGCTCAGTGATATCATGCTCGTCAACAGGCTGAACCTGAGTGGTGAGAGGAAGTCCATAGTGCCGAACGTGTCGCCAAATGTCGGCCTGATCCCTGATGCGTTCCACATCTTCTTTGAAGCGTACAATGAACCGAAACTCGACTCGGTGAAGTTCGTCATCGATATCCTGGACCAGAAGAAAGAGAGAACTGCACAGATCGAACAAGTCCAGAAACTTTCCCCGGGCCGGAACCAGGTGTTCATGAGAATCGAGAATGAGTCGCTTTCTGTCGGGGACTACACGCTGCTTGTCCGCGCATTTGCTCCTGTCCAGCCTGAGGGCCAGGAGAATCAGTCCCTTGCTGTGACGAGCAGGTCGTTTATCGTCCGGTGGAAGGGACTTCCGGCAGCGGTCAAGGATATCGACATCGCAATTGAGCAATGCGTCTACGAAGCGAAGAGTTCGGAGATGTCGCATATGCGTGAAGCCAATACGCCGGAGGAAAAACAGAAACGATTTCTGGAGTTTTGGAAGAAACGAGATCCAAACCCAAGTACGCCGCGTAACGAGAAGATGGAATCATACTTTGCTCGCGTCGAATACGCCAACAAGACCTTCAAGCACTACATTGAAGGGTGGCGGACGGACATGGGTATGGTGTATATCATTTTTGGACCGCCTAATAATGTTGAGCGACACCCATTTGATATAGACTCCAAGCCGTATGAGGTGTGGACCTACTACACATTGAATCATTCATTCGAGTTTGTGGATAATTCCGGATTTGGCGACTACCGCCTCACGACACCGATATGGGAAGTCTGGGAACGGCCTCATGACTGAGGCTGCCGAGGCGTACCAGCCCTGCCCGTCCAGGAATCTGACTGTCGCATAGTGTTTGACCTTCTTCTTCCGATTAGCTATACTGGCTGCATGGCATATCGGTTCTTCACATCTCGTACGTTCACAAGTGCCGGGACCGTGTTGGTTCTTTGCCTGTCGGTTTTGGCTACGTCCCACGCGTCCTCCCCAATCATTCAGACCCTTCGGATTTCCGGTAACACAGCATTTACATCGCGGCAGC
>DPLS01000348.1 GCA_003541875.1 Bacteroidota bacterium
GTGAGACGATAACTCTGTGTTCTTGTTCCTTGCCCCCCAACCTGACAGCACGCACCGAGCCATTCTCAACCACAAGGCGCTCAATTGCAGCATCGGTGAGGATCTTTCCGCCCAGGTCCTTGATCTTGCTCTGGAGCGTATCAACAACACACTGAAGGTTCCCTCTGATGTGGCCCATTACTTCGCGTTGAGAAACCCTTCGACGCGTGGAAGCCATGCGCCGAACCCGTGACCAAATATACGTCATGGGAATTGTCTCATAGCGCCCATCGAACTTTGCGTTGAGCAGCGGCTTCCAGAATTTCTCGTAGAGAGTTCTTCCGCCTTTCGCGGTCAAGAAATCCTGAATTGACACATGCTCAAGTCTGTGCCAATCATTCTGCATCTTGCACCACTGCAGCGTCAGTGCAAGCCGGAATCTATCGGCGAGTGAGAGGAGTGGAAATCGAAGATACTCGCCGATCGTTGCCATCGAGTATATCCCGCCATGACTGTAGAATCCTGCCCTGGTCTCTGTGAAATAGATTCGTTCACCGAGTCCAATTTCATTAATCAAGGAAAGCCAGTTCCGATCATTCATGAGAATGACATGATAGAATCTGTCCATTGAAATGCCATTCACAGTGATCGACCGGACCAACCCACCAACCGACGAATCTCTTTCGTACAGCGTTACGCCATGGCCGTCCTTCGCAAATCGATATGCAAGTGTAAGTCCGAGCAATCCTCCCCCAACAATGCCAATATTCATTTTGCTGCCAGGAAAAGTGGTCGGTACGTCCATCAATTCCTCCCCAGTCGAAAAAGAATCTCAGCGATAACTTCCCTCGACAGGAAGGAGATGTAGTTCATGATTGTCCTCCACACTTTCATCTTACTTCTACCCTTGCGCTCATCAAACTGCAGAACCATCGGAATCTCATCCACTGTAGCATGCACGCGACGCAACTTGAAGAGAATTTCCGCTGCGACCGTGAAGCCGTCAGACTGAATGAACCGATCCCCAAACCTGGCCGCTGCCTGTTTCAATACGGCGCTCCGGTAGGCTCTGTAGAATGAACTATATGTATGGCACCGCGTAATCGGGAAAAGGATGCGCATCACCAGATTGATTCCAGAACTCATCACCTTCCGTTCAAACGAGACTCCACGCAAGGCACCGCCTGGAGCGTAGCACGATGCAAGGACAACATCTGCACCTGCGTTTATCTTGGCGAGCATTTCATGGAGCAGCGAAAGGTCTCCAGTGTTGTCCGCTTCCAGGGTGAAGATAATGTCGCCATCAGTCGCCATCGACAACGCTGAACGAAACCCGGTGCGGAACCCTTGCCCAACCCCGAGGTTGTGAGGATGGTGCTCGATATGAATTGGCATCACCTTCTGGAATTCCTCAGCAACTGCCACAGTCCCATCGGTGCTGCCATCATTGACGAGCACGATTCTGAAAGGGGCGTTGAACGATGATGCTACGACCTTGAGAGACGTGAAGAACCGAGGAAGGTTTTGCTCTTCATTATAAGCAAGGACGATGAAGTAGTGCATGTCGACAAAGAATCTCAGTTACTTGCGCCGGAAAGAGGGAGAGTCGATCCCGCCTTCCACAGTTTCGTTTGCCAATCGATTGCTATCTTGAGGCCTTCCTCAAGCTCCATAGTGGGGGCAAATCCTAACAAATTCTTTGCCTTGCTGATTTCAGGAATCCTGCGACGGACATCCTCATATTTCCCGCCAAAGAATGTCGAGTACGGCACAAACTGTAGTGGCGGCCTCCCCTCCCCTTTCATCAATCTCCAAATCATTTCGGCGAGTTCGACTATTGTAATTTCGCGCGTGTCCCCGATATTGAAGATCTCGCCGTCGGACTTGTCACTTTCCATGGTCAACACTGTTCCCGCAACAAGATCATCGACGTAAGTAAAGGAGCGGGTCTGGAGACCGTCACCATGAATCTCGATAGGCTTCCCCTTAAGAACCGCGTCAATGAACACTGATTGAGGCCCCCCCCACCATGTAGTGTGCTGATTCCGTCCGTAACCACCGAAGTAACGAACGATGGCCACCCTTGTCTTGTATTTCTCAGTGTGAGCGAAACACAAATGCTCATCGTAGATTTTCGAAACGGCATAGGCCCAACGAGCGACCCCTGACTCTCCGAGCACGAGACTGTCCGTCTCCTTGAATGGGACCTCTGAATTCTTCCCATACACGTCGGACGTGGAGGCAAACATCACTTTGCAGTTGGTGCGCCGGGCAAATTCCAAAACGTTTTCCGTGCCCTTGAGGTTCACGTGGAGGGTGTCCAGAATATTCCCGTAGCGGGGGATCTTGTATGCAGCCAGATGGACAACACAGCACGCGTCCGGTACTTCTTGAAGTGTCGCTGGGTCAGTGATATCAGCTTTTTGAAAGGCAAATCTTGGATGCGTGAGAAATCCGTCAATATTCCTCATGAACCCGTTCGCCAGGTTGTCAATCCCGATGACGTCATAGCCTCGGTCAATCAGGACGCGCAGAAGATTGGAGCCGATGAAACCAGCGACCCCTGTAACAACAACTGTTTTGGCGTTGGGCATTCTTGTTCTTAAGAATCTTTGGTCAGGAGATCTGCGTAGCAGGTGCTATCATAGAGAATTGGCAGCACAATAACAACAGGCCGTAGTGAGAACCATTCTACTGCATCCTACCCGGCAAGTCGGAAGACGAGTAAGTCGGTCCGACCAATAATCAAATGATACATCGAGACCAGACGCTCGTAGAGCAGTGCATTGGAACGGAGATTCTCCACATCTCCACCGAACACCACAAAATGTTTGGCACCCTGTGCCACAAGATGATCAATGGCTTCAGGTGTCACCCAAGCAAGGGAGAGATACCATCCGCGTCGCCCACTGAAATAGAACATCTGTGGAGGAGTATCGATAGTCTCCGGAGTTTTCTCGTTGCCGTATGAGGTTGCCACAACGATGAGCGAACCCTCTTTAGTCACCGACTTAACTTCTTCGGCATAGGCCCTGATGTGCGCCTCACTTTCGAGGAATGTAATTGGCACCCTTGCAGACCTAATTGCTACACCGACAGCACTTGACGCGACAAGCAGGCACAGCAGCAGGATCAGCAAAGACTGCATGGATTGCGAGTGGGCAAGTAACGGCATGCGCACGACTCCCTCGATCACAAAGAATAGTCCAACGCTTCCCAGGATGGCCAGGGCAGGAAGCCATGGAAGTTGATAGTAGATCATATCCTTGTTCCCCTCTGCAATAGCGAGGGTGTAGACAATAAGTGCAACGGCCCACGCGAACAGAACAAATGTAGTGCGCTTCATTGGTGGATGAAACAACCCACTAACAGCCAGGAGAAACACTACCGGAGAGGAGACGGAGAGGAGAATCCGCTTCCCCATCAGAACATAGAAGTTCACATCCAGCAACAGCCCTGCACGTGCGAATTTGTTGTACCCTCCTGAAAGAATGCCAAAGGTGTTCCCGTAGGTCGCGTACAGAGTGTGAGAGTGGTAGTACCACAAAGCGACGGGGAGAAGAGACAGGATTCCAAACAGCCAAAATGGTAGCCGCTTGAAAGTATCTCTTCCATACTTCACTACAAACAATCCCAGGAGCGGAAGTCCGATATAAAGCGCCGTTAGCTTGAGAAGCGCAGCAAGAGCAGTGAATACGATCGAGATGACGTAGTCGCTGATTCGGTCGGCATCTGTCCAGCGTAGAAGGAAATGGATGGAAAGGAGTGAGCAGAGAATCAATGCCGGTTCACCAAGGAAGGTTTGACTGGCCAGCGCAAGCAAAGGTGAACAGCAAACGAGCAGGGCCGCGACAAATGCCACGGCAGAGTCGTACAATCTCTCTGAGAGTTTATAGACGGCGATGACAACTCCAAGACCGCACAAGAACGGAATGACCAATGCCCATATTTCATGGACACCGAACGCTTGATAGAACAGTGCAGTGAGATATGGAAGGATTGGAAATTCCATCTCCACGAAACCCGGGCCCGCACCACCCCAATCTATCTGCGGATAGAGAAATCGAAATCCATTGTGGAGATAATTCATCGCAACGCTGGAAAGGTCGGCTTGCCGCCAGCCAAGCGTTACGGTATCAAGGTGAAAGAACACACCGCTCCTGGTCATAAGTGCAAAGAGGAGCAAGAACAAGAGATGATAGCTTCGTGAGCGCTTGATGACACCTCTGAACTTTGCAGCAGACGAGCGGGGTGTGCCTTCAGAGATCATTGGCCAAGGATTCTCAAACAATCGGTCCGGTGCAAGTTCTTACGGCTCCAAGATACTAAAAAACCGTCGAACAGAAAAGATGGCCCGTTGCGAGAGTTGCCTGCCGTAACACAGAAGCGTGGCAAATCGGAAAGGAGGGTTTCGTGTTCCACGTCCCGCAGATACATACTAACGAACGAAGCGCAATGAAAAATACGGCATAAAAGAAGCACTCGGGAAGTCCTTGTTGCAAATCCTCGGTCGATTGCTCCGGGATCGGAAGACCACAACATCACTGCCGCAGGCTACGGCTGGATGTAACCAAACCACAACAGAACGATGAGTAGAAAACCAAGGGCAAACCGGTACCATACAAACAGCATAGCCGAATTGCGAGAAAGGTATTTGATAAGCCAAGCAATTGATGCGTACCCTGATATTCCTGCGACGAGCGTGGCAATCACGAGGTTTCCATAGCCAAGCAGGGCAACATCTCCATCGAGGTGCGCCATCTCGTGGAGGCCGCTTGCCAACACCGCCGGAATGCTCAACAAGAAGGAGAACCGGGCCGCCGATTCTCTGGTGAAGTTCAAGAACAAACCGGCAGTAATAGTCGTTCCTGACCGCGACGAGCCGGGCACCAATGCACACGCCTGAGCGAACCCAATGAGAAGGGCATCCTTAAGAGTGACATCTTCGAATGTGCGAATGTGGCGGGCAACTCTCTCAGCAATCCACAGCAATCCAGCAAGACCAATGAGGCTTGCAATAATCACAGGAGTGCTCTTTGTGAACCAGCCGTGGATTTCCCGGTTGAACAGTAGGCCGACGAGTGCGACGGGAATCGTGCCGAAGAGAACGTACCATCCCATTCTTGCCTGCCCTGGCAAACCAGTCGTGGCATTCCCCGACAATCTGCCGCGGAGATCACTTGCCAGGCCTTTGGAGATCGCGACGAAATCCTGTGAGAAGTATATGACGACTGCAGCAAGCGTCCCCAATTGCATGACGGCAATGAACTCAGTCCATGCTGCCAGGTTGTGCGAATTGATAAGCCCAAGGAGTTTGCCTGCGAGTGTAAGATGCGCGGTACTGCTGATGGGGATGAATTCCGTCAGTCCTTGAATCAAACCAAGCAGTATGGCGTCAAACACAGTCACTGGTAGACCTCCGGACGTTCTGGAAATCCCAATTCACCTCGGCCGTCACCTTCGAATAGAGCTGTAACTTCACACAGAGCATCTCGGTCAACAAGCGATGCACACACATGGTGCACTCATTCTCTGCGAAGTGCTCGCTAATCTTTTTCGTTGACACCCGACCAGAGGGTTCATATATTCTTTGAGACGATTCATCTACATACTCTCGAATGCAAAAGAAAATTCTCGTTGTTGACGATGACCCTCTTTACCTTGATCTTGTGAGAGATGTCTTCGCTGGTCAGGATATTGAAATCGTTTCCGCCACCACTGGGGCCGAAGCACTGTCACTCCTGAAAACTCAGGTTCCGTCGTTGATAATCTCGGATTTTGAAATGCCCGGAATCAATGGGATCGAATTCCACTCTCAACTTCAAAAGGAAGAGAGGTCAAGAGACATCCCTTTCGTGTTCATGACTGGCTCCGCAGACCAGTCTCTCACCCGATATGTGCAACAACTCAAGATTCGGGTGTTTAGCAAAAACAACCTCACTCACGAACTCTTTAGACTCCTCAACGAAGTTCTGTAGTCACCCCCCGACACGAAATCTGCCTCCATACATCCGGACAGAATCCCCCAAGCACAGCGGGGGCTTTGAGTTCCATGTCCCAGACTGCGTTGACTGTGTAAGGCTGTCTCACTACTTCAACAGAAGCATTTTCCTTGTCGCAACAAACGACCCTGCATTTGGACTTCTCACAATCAATCGATACAGATACACACCACTCGCGAGAGGGCTCGATTCCCCCCTTCCAAACACTACTTCATGGACGCCTGCACCCAGGTACCCATCCACAAGCTGGCTCGCCTTTCGGCCCGACATATCATATGCTGCAAGAGACACCTGACCTGCTGCTGGCATCTCGAAGTTGATCACTGTGCTCGGGTTGAACGGGTTCGGATAGTTTTGCGCTAATCGAA
The DNA here is from genome assembly GCA_003541875.1 of Bacteroidota bacterium. Lineage (GTDB taxonomy): Bacteria > Bacteroidota > Ignavibacteria > UBA10030 > UBA6906 > UBA11986. The sequence continues at coordinate 6,350 of DPLS01000348.1, forward strand.
ATGCTTGAGCAACATGGCCTTCCAACACATTCGTTGGATTCACAATTCGAACAAGAAACTTCGGCGCGAAATTCCAATAGTCGCCGCTCGGATCAAAACTCGTATCGACACTATTGCCGTTGGCATATATCGTGTCCATAACCCCAAACAAGCTGGGCGCGCGATACCAGAACGACCACGAAACGGTATCACGTCCAGCCGCAAGCCTGGGCTGGGTATGTGTGAGTTCAAGACTGTCAACAGGATTGAACGGCTCAATCCTCATCAGTTGGGTGTGCATCGAGTCAGCCACACCCAAGTCTCCATAGAATGCCGCAACGTCAAACCCCGCTGCGATACTCGAATCCTTAGCAACGTTGATTGTGAAGACGGCCTGTCGTCCCGCGGCCAGAGTCTCAGGACCCGATATCCAAACTCGCACCCGCATACTCGCCGAATCACCGTGACAGAAACAACCCTTCACAAGAAAGTTTGGAGTCGAGGTGTTCAGCGGCTTCTTCGTCTGACCAACGATTCCATCATCATAGAGGATCTTGAACCCACACAACAGTGCTGCCCCGGCAATCAATACAAAACCGATAACCCGAAGTCTCGTCATGTCGCTGAAATGGCGGTCTAGTGCGCGATAATGTCGTTACGCTGAAGGAACAGGGTTGTGAGAATTCCTATCTCAAGAAAACGAAAGTCCAGTTTAGGCGCAACCCCGCCGTGCACAAAGGAAGGAGAAGAACTGCGACCATCGAGTCCAAAGACCAGCTTCACGAAAGATTCATCCTATCTCTCGTTTTCCACGATGGGCTTGTGAGAAAAGACAACCGCCGTCATTCCGGACCTGTGCTCTCTGGCAAGAGGCCTCGGTCCTGAAGAATGAGTTCGGGAAACTTGGCAATCATCAAGCGCTCTGCGGCAATTGTATCGCCGTGCCGAATGACCACTATTTCAAGAACAACATCTTCCTGATATCTGCAAATCCCGATGAGCGCAAGCTGTAGTAGTATATGCCACTCGAGAGGGTGACGCCCCTGTTGTCCGTTCCTGAGAACTGAACGGCATACCGCCCCGATTGCTGATTCCCATCTACAAGCCGCGCAACTTCCTGCCCAATATCGTTGTAGATGGTCAGCGTGACATAGCCTTCCTTGGGCAAGCCGTACGTGATTTGAGTGGTTGGGTTGAAAGGATTCGGATAGTTCTGTGCAAGCTCATACGTCGTGGGAATTCCTCCGAGATCCAGTACCGAAGTTGGTGATTGGATCGTGAACGTATTATTGCTTTCATCTCGCAGCGTCGTATCAGATGAAGAGGTGACGCGAACAAAAGACTGACCCGGCACATTGGGGACCGTCCACGCAAATGAGCCAGTTGTTGCGGGAACATTCGTCACAATTGACTGCCAGTTGGTTCCAGGCAGCACCCGATAGTAGAGATTTAGCTGACTGACAAGTGTCGAAGACCACGTGATGTTGTGCAGGGTGCCGACTTGCCATACTTCACCGCCATTCGGGGATAGCACAGATACCGCGGCGACAAGAGCGCCTGTTCCGCTCAGTGGTATTCGCGTCGGGCTGCCAGCCGCATTACTGCTGATGCGCAATGTATCGACGTACGCCTGCAGGGCAGTCGGAGCAAAGACTACTGCAAGCGTGTCGGATTCACCGGGTGCAACCGTAAACGAAGTACGGCCCGGCGTGAAGAACGCCGTCCCTGCCGTAACACTCGTGATCACAAGTGGACCCGTTCCGGCATTTGAAATGCGGATCGTGTCCCGGCGGGTCTGACCAACGCCGACGTTGCCGAATGCAACCGAGCCAGGAGTTGCGGATATGCTCGCAACTGTAATCGAGAAATCCGCGTCACTACTGTCGACTGGCAGTGCATCAGACACATCGCTGATGCGGACGCGGGCCTGAGCCGTCGGCGTGTTCGGAATAGTCCATGCATAGGTACCAAGCGATCCAACAACACTTGCAGCTATCGTTTGCCAGGTGCCAGCAAGGCTCGTTTTGTATTCAATCCTCACGTTCGGGATGTTCCCTGCAGACCAGGTGATGTTGCGGACCGAGTTGTACGACCAGTTTTCGCCCCCATTGGGCGAGATCACGGTAACGGCCTGAGCGTTTGTGGTTGGAACAACGTAGGTAATGTTATACTTGTATACACCACTCGTCTGCTGCGCGAAAAAAGTCGCCCGATCATACGCTAGCATCGCAGAGTTCGCCCCGGTAAGCGACGTGGAGGAGAAATTCGCGCCAGCATTGGTAGATAGATATGACGTGCTTCCACCGTACGTCCCGTAGATGACAACGTTCGGATCATCTTTCGCAATATCAGTACCCCACGTAGACCCCGTGGAGGCTATCACAGGCCAACTGACCCCGCTATTCGTGGTCTTGTTGAAGCCGCCAGACCCCCACGCGGTTGCAAACGCGTAGGTATTGCGCAACCGGCAAATGCTGATCATTGGGATCTCAGACCCGGAAGTCGTGTAGATGGATGTCCAATTATGGCCGTAGTCACTAGAACGCCACATCTGCCCTTGGCCGCTGCCAGTAACACCGTCACCGACGTACCATAGGTTCGGACTGTCGGGAACAATAGCAATGTCGCAAGGGCTCCTGAAACTCGTCCGGGCAAGCGTGTCCCACGTCTCACCAAAATTCTTTGAGAGATACAAAATGCCATCCGGTCCGCTCCCGGTTCCTTCGGCCGCGAAGATCACGGTATCGGGATGCTCAGGATCCATTTCGAGCGGCATGCCGTAGCTTGTGAAGTTGCGAAGAAGAGTGGTCGTCCATGTCGCCCCGCGGTTCGTGGTGCGACGCACACCTTTGCCGCCACCCGAGGTTGCTGCAATCCACACATTCGTGTCGGTCGGTGAAACGTAGAACGACCAGGTCGAGCCGCCGGTCGAGATTGTGGCAATCGAACTCCAGTTCTCTCCGCGGTCACCACTCATATACACTGTGCTGCCCATGACCACGTAGATGATATTCTTGTTCCATGGGTTCACACAGAACGTGTTGCCGATTGCACTGCCCGAAAACTTTTGTGTCCACTGGTAGTTTACTGTTGCACCTTGCGGGAGTTGCCACGTTGTCCCACCGTCAGTCGTACGAAGGACAACATTATTTTTCTCACCACACGCCCAGCCAGTTGTCGGAGAGTAGAAGAAGACATCGTTGAGCTTTGCATGCAACTGGTGAATCCCATATCCGTACGATGCTCCTCCGTCGGTCGTAGTTCTGACGTATCCACCTCCGCCGACAAAGCAAGCGGATGTGGGAGACACAGCAAACACGTCGTTGACGTCGGCGTGGGTATCAGTTCTGAAATTCAGCTTTGTCCATGTTCCACCTCCATTAGAGCTTTTGTAGCAGAATTCATCGGCGCCCGCGATGTACACACTCTGTCCTGATGCGCTCACTGAGAAGACGTCTTTCGTCCATCCAGCTTGGGTGACACTTGCCCACGACGTACCTCCGTCTGTTGTCTTTAAGACAGTACCAGCAGTGCCGACAGTATAGCCTGTCAGCAGATCAACAAAGGTAATCGAGTTGAGTAGTTGGGTTGTGTTTGAGGTCTGAAGAGTCCAGGAGGCGCCACCATTGGAGGTCTTAAGGATTGATCCGTTCCCACCTGCGATCCAGCCAGTCTGTAGATCGACGAATGAGACTGACCTGAGTGAGGCACCGCCGGCAAGAGTCTGGGTGACCCAGGTGGTTCCACCATCAGTAGAGGAGTAGCAAAGACCGTTGTCACCAACGATCCAGACATTGGAGGTGAATGTGAACACTGAGCGAAGGGCCGACGAACCCTGAGTTGAGGTTGTCCACGTCACGCCACCATCAAACGAATGGAACACGGTGCCATTGTTCCCCACAGCCCAAACGTCGACACCGTTCGGGGAGTGGACACCATAGAATCCATCGCCGAAGGCTGGCAAAGTCAAAGCGATGACAACAAAAATGATTACGAAGGCATTCTTCATGCTACTCCTCCAAAAGAATGGATGTGTAAGTGTTAATGAATTCTTGCTATCGTCTCAACTTCAGCCAGGCCGGCGATGCGGCGATGGTAGACGGTGCCAAAGAACTTGGTGACAATAATCTTTGCTGAATCAACTCGCATTCGGGGGAACGAAACGTGCGTCCCTTCCGGCTCCACTCTGCCGGTGGAAGCAATCCTCCCGACTTCATTGGAATCACAATATAGAAGAATTTCTGAATCTTGCACACGAATGTTTGTGCCTGATCGGGAATCGGCAGTAATTCCATAGAGAACAACCTCGCGGAGATCGATGGGAGTATCCCATTTCAGCTGGACGAAGCTCCCTTCACCTTCATTTGACACCCAGATTACCGAATCTCCGCCTGTGCGTGCCTGCCGATCCGCGACACGTTGCGGAATGAATGTTCGACCCGCTTCATTGACAAAGAAGGAAGAACCTGTAACCCTGGCCGACGGGGATGCGTTGAACCACTCAGCAAGCGTTGCATTTATCGGCACGGTAAGAACAGAATGTCCCGCGTGGCAACCAACACACTTCGTTCCACCTCCAACGCGCTCGTAGTTTGTCCCGGTGACATGTGCAAATCCACCACTGGGAGTAGTCAGCACATGGCCAGAGCTATCGACAACTTGTTCGAAGAGCGGGACGTCAGCAGGCGCGCCGGGCTCGTGGACGCCACCTTCCCGAAAGACATCGGCTGTTCTGAATAGAATGGAAGGATCCGGAACCCACGGATTTTGCCGTTGTGAATTCAAAAAGAATCGTATCTTCGCCCCGACCACAAGGCGAGGCGCATCCGGCATCGGCTCATCGACAGCCCCGTTCGTGAATATGTTCATACAGTCGAATCGGAACGTGTCGTTTATAAGATACGTGCTGGGGTCTTCAGTGGGAGGCAAGTCTGAAAGAATCGCTGGATATTCGTCTTTCAGAATCGGCGGAATCTTCCGACGTCTCACTACCTGTGGCTCAAGCTCCAGTGTGCCAGGTAGATCCAGCACCTTCTGAAGGTCCTTGCCATCAAGTGTGCATGCAAAGATCCCGTAGTCTTTTCCATCTGTCGAATAGGAAAACAGAATATCTTGCTTTGAGAGCTCAACAGGATCAGTGGCGTAGGGGGGCTGGACTGTCGACACTTGCCTCAGTGACTCATCAGACTTTACTCCAACAACGTAGTGTTCATAGTCCACACCATGCTTGAACCATCGAATCCCTACACCGCCAACCGTTGGAGTCAGCGATGTACGCGGACTGAACGTACTCAAGAGCCTGCCATCAGACATCACGAAAGGTTTGTAGGTCTGGGATCCGAATCGCGTGCGCGTGTAGCCCGCGTAGAGTTTCAGCCGATTCCCGTCAGGGTTCACTGACATCGCGTGCCAGATGTTGCCAACATCCGTCGTTAGAGCAAGTTGGTCATCCCGCCCCAGACCGTCACGAGTCGCGTTACTTGGACGATCGAGGTTCAACCACCACCGTGCGAACACAATTCTGCCTGTCAAGGGGTCGACGGTTGGTTCTTCAGCACCGTTTCGTTCAGAGGTAATGCGATGCAAGTCTGATCCGTCGGCGTTCATTACGTAGAGATTACTCGTGAGAACCTGATCGATGCTCGCCATGGATGGGTGCCGCGTGCTTGCAAACGCGATACGGCCATCCGGCAACCAACACGGATCGAAATCATCATATCGAACGAACGCGGATGCTGCCGCGCCAAACTGCGACAGATCGATGTGCCGATCTGTGACCGTCAACTGCTCCGGAACACCGCCGCCGATGCCGATCTTGTAGATCCTCCAACTGCTGTCCGGATGAACAACACCGGAAAACACGACAGTCTTCGCATCCCAGGAAACACAAGGGTCGGCAACATCATAGAGTTGCCCGCCCCGAACAAGAGAACGGACGGATCCGTCGGTCGTACGCAGCATGAGTTTCCCCCCGACAACGACGGTCCGGAATTGCGGACCGAAGCCGGGGATGGCACCTGAACTATGAGGACTGGAAGCTGGGACGGGATTGCGCGATACAAAAACTATCGGAGGAAGGGGTCGAGGCGAAGGTTGTTTGCCAAGATTCTTGCTAACCGCGTTTGTGGACAACCAGAGTTGCCCAAATAAAAGTGCAGCAACAACCAGAAACTTGACGGAGGAGCCTCTCATCATGCGTCTAGAGTACTCGAAGAACAGGTTAGAATAGGATGTGATTCAGATATCGTATTGAAAGATACGTCTTCTTCAGCAGAAAGCAAAGAGGCAAAATGAAGAACATCTCTCTTTGATCATACAAAAGAAAAGGGCGCTGCCGGCGCCCGTTGAGTTTCTCACCACCGCGCGTGGCAATGATGGTCACTTCAAATACAACATTGGCTTTGTTTGCGTTGTGGTTTCAGTGTGCAT
>DPLS01000111.1 GCA_003541875.1 Bacteroidota bacterium
CGTTGGTGAGCGGGTTCCACGATGGGACGGCGCTGCCGATGGCGGCTGCTCTTCTCCTCTCGTCAATGGTGAGCCTTGGTCTTCAGCTCGCACACAGAGCACGTCAAAGGCAGGATACGCAGACGGGGTAATGACAGGGAGTTTTTCTTGACAGTTCACCTCCCATGCCCCATCGAACCTGATTCCCTACAGCAACCCGCTCAGCCAGTGCATCACGTTGAGCAGGAACTGAGGATTCTGCGGCGCTGACGGGTCGTTCATTCCCATGGGCATGCGGTTCGGACCTGCAACTTGTGCGGAGAACATTGCTGCCTCGCCAAACACGGCTACGCGCCCCTTGCCAAATTGAAGCACAGCACCCTGTAGCATCCCTGAGGCAAAAATCGCTGGTGTAAGCTTCGAGAATTGCCACGCCACCTGCGGAAGAAGCAGAACGATGTTATGTCCGAGCGTCATCAACGGATCGCCTTTCCCTTCTAGTCTGAAGGCCTGTCCAGTGAACGCCACGATTGAATCTACCCTCTCGTTCCTGTTTCGCCCGCGCGTCACCGGATGATCGGCGAGTGAACCGGATTGTCGCGAGTATGCGATACGTCCATCATCGCCGCCATCAATCATCGCAAACCCATTGCACATGAGCACCCCAAATTGCACTGCAAGCTCCTCGGCGGCTCCGGCGAACGGCATATGATCCGCGATGAGGAGGAGCGACCCTCCATCCTTCACCCACTCGCGCACGGCGGCAATCTCCGACGAATCAAATGCCGATGGTGTGGGAAGAACCCACTCGCTTTGGTTCTCTTTCGCAAGGGCGTTGGCAATCACAAGGATCTTCGCCTTGTCCAATTCCGGACGTGCGAAGCGTACACGGTTCGGTTGTACCACGTAGCCATCTCTCCTGACGAGCCGTGTAAACGCGAGGTATCTGCCGCTGACAGTGTGGAAGTTGTAGTGTGCCTCATCGAACAACACTACCGGTCTCGCCCCCTCCTTGTACGCAGGTGCCCCAACCTTTGGATTGAAGAGAGTATCAGCAATCTGCTGGGCCAGCAACGATGTTTGAAGAACGAAGGTGAGTATTGCAACCAAGACATACTTCATGGCGACTCTCCGACAGAGTTCATGATGACTACGAACTGAGGTGTGGTTGATGTACGTGTGGTGAGACCCGAAAGTTGCCGCTCCGGGAGCTTGGGGGCATGGCAAACAGTTGTACAATAGTAATCTCCATTGGCGACAATGCTTCTCATCAAGAGTGTATAACTATTCATCATCCCGAAACATGTCCACTCATTTGATACTGGAAGCCACTTATTTCTACCACATTTTCAGTGCAAACATTGGCTGGCTTTTTGCAGCTACGATAGACACAGTCTTTCACATCGTTCTTCTTTCCGTACCAATATTCATTCACCAAAGGAGCCTTATGAGATATCTTTACATTTTTCTCGTGCTTGTGTCTTTCTCGTTTGCTCAGGCGCAATTGACAGTCCAGTCATTTGCTCCGGCAGACAACAGTACGAATGTTCCGTTGACAACATCGATCAGCCTGACATTCAGTTCTGCTCTCGATACAACCTATCAGCTTGGAGCAGACGTTGGGATATTCTGGAACCTCGAGGGTTCTCCCGTCCGGCATTACAGCGCGGATCTCAGAACAGTGACATTTGATGTTCTGTTATCGCCCGCAAGTGTCTATGTCTTCTGTGTTTACTTTGCCCGTGCGCAGGGTGGGGGAACACTGCAGATACCGGTTGGTTTCATGTTCACCACGGGATCATCGTTCCCCCCATACTCAGTCAGCGGGAATGTGCTCAGTGGAGCGACGGGAGTTCCGCCGGGCAATGCGTTGGTCATTCTCTCAACAACACCAGTCACAGGCGGCCCGCCGAACCCAGTTTCCGGCGCGGTGGCAGATGGCGTTGGTGGATATATTCTCCCGCATGTTGCGAACGGCACGTACTATCCCGTCGCGGCGAAGGATGTCAACGGTAACGGCAACATTGATCCGTCCGAAGGTGATGCAGTTGCATTTGGCGATCCTGTTATCGTCAACAATGCGAATTTGACCGGTGTGAACCTCACCTTTGCGTCTTTTGCTCCCGTGCCATTTACCGCAGCCATCCACATCGCCGACAGCATTAGCGCAACGCTTCCACTTGACAAGTCTCTCCGCTATCTCGGCGGATACGATGTTGATACGCTCGGCAGGGCAGGCGACTGGAATTTTCTCTATCTGAAGAATTCCGGTGTGCAGGGATACGAGATCAAGGTAACAAGCAGGGAGCTGTATTGGGGCACTCTGGATTCCTCATCCTGCTGGTGGTTGAGTCATGCCAGATCGTTAAGCAACCCCGGCTTGGCAGCAAACTCGTCTGTCTTTCTTGCTAGTGTGGAGAACAGTGGCGGTCGGGAATTCCGTACGCAGAAGCCCGGCAGCAATGTTCGCTTCCAATGTCAAATCAATCTCGGTGACCTGACGGCAACAAGTTTCTGGCCACTCATCACAGATCCAACGCTGGACTACTGGGGTGCGCGCTATTCGTTTGGGTATGATTCATCCAATCACTGGGTGGAGGTATCCTCGAAGAACTTCATTGGGAACTACTTCACCGGCGCCATCATCCTCGTTACGGACGTGAAGACCGCCGGCAACGCCGCTCTTCCTCTCGAGTTCAGTCTGTCACAAAACTATCCGAACCCGTTCAACCCCTCGACCGAGATCCGCTTCTCGGTGCCGCGGGAGGAATGGACGACACTGAAGGTCTTCAACCTCATCGGACAGGAAGTGGCGACGCTGGTACAGGGACGTGTTCCTCCGGGCCAACACTCCATACGGTTCGATGCCGGAAGTCTTTCGAGTGGGATATACTTCTACCGTCTGGCGTCCGGGGCACAAGCCGTGACCAAACGAATGCTCCTGATGAGATAGCGTGCAGCATAGAGAGGTGTTTTTATTGAGCGAGGCTCCCGGTATATCGAGGGAGCCTCGTTGTGTTAGCTAATGGCGCATATGCAACCGAGCCCAGCGCAATCAGGATGTCATCGGCACAAGACACCTCTCACTTCTCCCACTTCACTCTCTTCATCAATTCTCTGATTGTCTTTGATACCGCTTCGGCAGCCGGAGGGTCGTAATTCGCAAGCACGATAACCACGTTTCCCGATTCGGCGTCAAGCTCCACAGCAGCGTTCACACCCGCTGTTCCTCCCGCAATGCCTATGCCCCCGTGTTTCAAGGGCAACGGTGGGTCTGTCTGAGGAAGCATGCTCGTCAGCATCCATTCGGAGTATCTCGCGTTGAGGAGCTTGCCGCCAAGCAGCGCATGGATGAAGCTGTACAGATCATCAAGTGTTGAGTAACCACCTCCCGCAGAACTTCCGCGCCCGGGCAGTTCATGGATGTTGCTGATCCAAGTGTGTTCATCTCTTTCGGGATGCGTGTAACCGGTGGCAAGGTTCGGCGTCACTGCATCGCTCGCGAACCAGTCGGAGTTGTTCATCAATGCCGGCTTGAAGATGTGGTCGTGCACGTAGGTGTAGTAGTCCTGCCCGGAGAGTCGTTCCACGATAAGCCCGAGGACGATGTAGCCCGCGTTCGAGTACCGGCGCTGCGTCCCCGGCTCGAAGAGCAACGAGTCGTTGACAAAGAACTGGAGGTAATCGT
>DPLS01000182.1:0-3884 GCA_003541875.1 Bacteroidota bacterium
CGCTTGAAGAAGCCGCCGGGGATTTTCCCTGCGGATGCAGCCTTCTCGCGGTACTCAACCTGAAGCGGGAAGTAATCAAGTCCCGCTTTCTCTTCCTTTGCAGCAACAACCGTTGCAAGCACCATCGTGTCCCCGAACCTTGCCATCACAGCCCCGTCCGCCTGCTTTGCGAACCGGCCTGTTTCGAGAGAGAAGGTTTTCCCTCCCACCACAATCTCTTTTGTTACCTTCATACTTCTACTTCCTTACATGAATGAATACTGCAGATTCCTGCTTCTTGATGAAGCGGTATTGGAATGCGCAGCCTTACTTTCTGATCTGAAGCTCAACAATCAGCTTGCGATAGCGCTCGACGTTCTTTTCCTGCAGATAATCCAGAAGACGACGGCGCTTGCCGACCATCTTCAGAAGACCAACACGTGAATGATGGTCTTTCGGAAACTTCTCGAAGTGTGGCGACAGATCGTTGATGCGCGCAGTGAGTAACGCTATCTGAACTTCGGGTCGACCCGTGTCGTTCGTCTTCTCACCATACTTCTTGATGATCTCGGCTTTCGTTTCTTTTGTTAATGACATGAACTGCTCCTTACTTGAATCATTGTACGTAGATGTTATTGTCGTTTGTCAAACTCAGCAATGTAGCGCAACGATGCTTCCTTGTCCTTGTCCAGTTGCTGCGTAAGCTCCTCAAGTGACGCAAACTTTTGCTCATCACGCAGTTTCCGCAGAAACGTAATGCCTGCATGTTCACCGTAAACGTCGCCGCCCAAACCAAAGATGTGCACTTCAAGAGAGGTTCCGCCGGCTTGTTGTACGGTAGGCCGAAGACCGATATTCATCATTCCATACCGCTGTTCTCCCCTCAGTAAGACACCGACCAGATAAACGCCTCTTCCCGGCATGATCTTACGGGCAGAGTCGGGTTCGATGTTTGCGGTCGGATATCCCAGTTGCTTACCTCTTCCATCGCCGTGTACAACGGCACCCGAAATCGTGAACGGGTAGCCCAGCAGCTTGGCTGCCTGCTCAACCTCCCCACCCGCCAGTGCCTTGCGAATCCGAGTGCTGCTCACAATCTCGCCGTCGACCCGATATGGATGAACTGCCGAGACTGAGAAATTGAACTCCCGTCCCATGTGCACCAATTCGTCAATCCCACCGGAGCGGTCACGGCCGAACATATGATCATACCCGACCACCACTTCGTTCACCCCGACGCCTTCGACCACATACTCCCGATAAAATTCGCGGGCGCTGAGACGGGAAAACTCGATAGTAAAGTCGACGACCAACAGCAGGTCGACGTTCATCTTTCTCACCCGCTCGATGCGCTCTTCGTGTGTTGTGAGAAGATGAATAGGATCTGCCTTCTTCCCCACTACCTCTTTGGGATGTGGCTCGAACGTCACAACCACACTGCGTCCCTCATTCATCCTCGCCCGGTTGACAACTTCACGGAGGATCTCCTGATGGGCGAGGTGCACGCCGTCAAACGTGCCAACCGTAACCACCGAGCCGGCATCCTTTGCTATCTCAGCAAGTGACCGTGCGACTATCATGCTCTCTGCAAAGAACGTCTGTACTCAAGGAGGTCGTCAATCGAGTACGCATCTTCGATGCGAAACTCTCCAACACGGCGACGCTCCAATGCAACCAGATCCCCCCCGCATCCGAGCCTCTGGCCAATATCGTCGGCAAGAGTGCGGATGTAAGTGCCTTTAGAACACACAACATTGAGCGTCACGTCCGGTATGTTGATCTCGATTGGCGTGATCGAGCTAATGACCACCTCTCGTGGTCTACGATCAACGAGCCGGCCTTTCCTGGCATACTTGTACAGTCGCTTGCCCCCCACTTTCGCCGCTGACCACATCGGAGGAACCTGAACCTGAGGCCCGACAAACTCACATAGAACAGATACGACAGCATCGGGTGTTATATCATCCACAGTATGGGTTACTGCTACTTCTGTCTCTGAATCATAACTCGGCGTCCGTCCACCAAGACGGATCGTGGCGATGTACTCCTTCTCCAATCCGACGAACTGCCCGATTTCTTTCGTCTTCTTACCGGTGCAGACGATCATCAAGCCGCTTGCCAGTGGGTCGAGCGAGCCGGCGTGGCCAATCTTCTCGAAATGGAAGATGGCCCTCATCTTCGCCACAACATCGAACGATGTCCAGCGTATTGGTTTGTTGACGAGAAAGGTCTCCCCCTCTGCGAGATGGAGTTCCCTATTCAGAATCATCTGACGGCTTATTGTCGTTTTCGTGGATCTTGTTGATCAGGCGATTGATCCTGTCTGCCTCTTCGAGTGTATGATCGAGAAAGAATTGGAGCGCCGGCGCAAACTTCAGCCTCACGCTCGAAGCAACCATCCCGCGAATATGTTGCTTCCCGCCTTCGAGCATCTTCATTGCCTTGGACTGGACGATCTCGTTCCCGAACACACTGAAATATACCTTGGCAATTTTCAGGTCCGGAGTCATCTTCACGTCCGTCACAGTAATGAAGCCGTTTGACGGATCACTGTAATCGTGGATAAGAATTTCGCCAATGCGCTCCTTGATCACGGAGGCAACCCGTTCCGTCCTAATCGACATTGTTCACACACCTCTTTCCCACCAAGAGTCCTAGAGCTTTCTCTTGGATTCAACAATCTTGAATGCTTCGATAACATCGCCAACCTTGACGTCGTTGAAGTTGTCGAGGCCAATGCCGCATTCGAACCCGGCTTCCACCTCACGCACATCGTCCTTGAAACGCTTGAGAGAAGAGATGCCGCCTTCGAACACCTGAAGACCATCGCGGACAAGACGCACCCTATTGTTGCGAACAATCTTTCCGTCCTGCACCTGACACCCTGCGATGTTTCCGATCTTCGGTACTTTGAAGACCTCGCGGACTTCAACGGTTGCCGTTACTTCTTCCTTCTTCTCGGGCGCCAGCAAGCCCTCCAACGCATTGTGAATGTCGTTGATGGCGTCATAGATGATGTTGTACGTCCGGATGTCGACCTTCTCTTTTTCGGAGAGCCTGCGGGCGTTGAGGTTCGGCCTCACCCTGAATCCAATGATGACGGCACTCGATGCAGCAGCAAGCATGATATCAGATTCAGAGATCGTGCCGACGCCGCTGTGAATAACCCGCAGCTTCACTTCTTTGTGAATGATCTTCATCAGTGAGTCAGAGAGGGCTTCGACCGACCCGTCCACGTCACCCTTAACGATGACGTTGAGCTCTCTCACCTGGCCCTCTTTGATCTGCTGGGAGATATCATCCAGCGTCGTCAGGCGAATCTGACGGAAATCCTGTTCACGCTTGAGCTGTTGCCGACGCAAGCTGATCTCTCGCGCATCACGATCCGATTCGATAGCGACGAACGTGTCTCCCGCCTGAGGGAAACCATCGAGGCCGGTCAGTTGCACGGGTGTTGACGGCCCCGCGGCTTCAATCCGATTACCGCGCTCATCAAACATTGAGCGGACCTTTCCGCTGTAGATTCCGGCAATGAATGGATCGCCAACTCGGAGCGTTCCTTTCTGAACAAGAACAGTGGCAGTAATGCCCTTGCCTTTGTCGAGTTGAGCTTCAACGATGGTACCCCTTGCTTCCCGGTCCGGGTTGGCCTTCAAATCAAGGACCTCTGCCTCAAGTGCAAGCTTTTCGAGAAGAAGGTCAACGTTCTTTCCTGTCCGCGCGGAAAGCTCAACCGACTGGTATTTGCCACCCCACTCTTCAACAAGAACATTCTTCTCAGAAAGTTGCTGCTTGATCCGGTCAGAGTTTGCTTCTGATTTGTCAATCTTATTGATGGCAATGAGGATTGGAACGTTCGCAGCCTGCGCATGGCTGATTGCCTCGAGCGTTTGAGGCATGACGCT
>DPLS01000182.1:4229-4768 GCA_003541875.1 Bacteroidota bacterium
GTGTCAAGAAACGTTATCTTGTTCCCGGTTGATGTGGTCACCTCGTACGCTCCGATGTGCTGGGTAATGCCCCCCGCTTCTCCGGCAACGACATTGGAACGACGAATGTAATCCAGCAAGGATGTTTTACCGTGGTCCACATGTCCCATGATCGTAACGACTGGAGGACGGCGCTTGAGTGTTTCAGGGGAATCCGGCTCATCTTTGATGGAGTCTTCTTCTGTGATCTCAGTATAGAAGCTGACCTCGTAGCCGAATTCGTCCGCAACAAGCATGATGGTGTCCTTGTCGAGCCGCTGGTTGATCGACACCATGATGCCAAGTTCCATGCACTTCTTGATCACTTCGCTGACGTTCACGTGCATCAGGTTCGCGAGGTCGTTCACCGAAACGAATTCCGTAACGCGGAGCCTCCCTTTTTCCAACTCGGCCTCTTGCTGGATACGGAGTTCTTCCTCTTCACGTTCTTTCTTTTTCCGCTTCCTGAGAATGGCGCGGCCGCTGACAGCAGTCTCATCCATCGCAGCGAAGGTGCGGCG
>DPLS01000142.1:0-457 GCA_003541875.1 Bacteroidota bacterium
TTTTCTTTGCTCGCTCAGCGGGAAAAGTCCACACACTTTTCGTGTACTCCAGGAATTGATCCCTGCCAATCGTGTTTTCTTTTTCTCCCTTGTGTCTGCTGTAACTACCCTTGGAGAATATGAGAATATACTCGTGCACATCACGAAGCGTCGGGTTACTTGCAGAGCGCCAGCTTCCCCATGCCGTCGAAGGACTTGCGCTTGCCCCCTTGTCCCAGATAACCTCTCCCCGCATTTGAAACCCAATCTCATGGAGGTCCTGGATGACATACGAATGAAGAGGGATGTACGGCTTTCTCCCGAGGTTCGCGACGTTAATGCAAGCGCGGCCACCATCAACCAGGACGCGATACGTTTCCCTAAATACCCTTCGCAAGAGTGCCCGGTACTCATCAAGCGTCAACTGATCGTCATACTCTTTCGTGACGTTGTACGGAGGCGAAGTCACCATGAGATG
>DPLS01000142.1:819-3866 GCA_003541875.1 Bacteroidota bacterium
CCCTTCTTCGTTCGCAAACCATCGTACAGTTTGCTCGCGTAGAACTTTGATGCGTCATGACTGATACGTCCTGCCGTCCCAAAGGAGCTCGTTGCCGTGGCCTTGCGCCGAAATTTCCTCTCAGCGGTCATTGCGGTGGGGAAACAATGTTGGTTGAGTCATTACGCACTCCGAACTCGTGCGCCTCTGATACCACGGTGCTCAATTCAAAATACGTCAGGTCTTTGTTGAGATGAAGGGGATATGCAAGAGTATCGAACGTAACCTCAATCTTCTCGCTCACTCGCTGACTGTCACCAAGTGCGAAGGTGATTGGAATGTCTATCAGGGTATCCGGGAACGAATACCACGAGAATATTCTGACGTTGTCGGATGCCTTTCCAGACCTCTCCGAATCGCGATATGCCCACGGCGAGGACACTTCGAAGGGCGAAGCACAACTATACCTCACACTGACTCGATATGGACGAATCTGGGAGTGAATTGTCACTCGTCGATCCATGCTCCACATCGAATCCTGGTCTCTCGCCTTCTTCGCCGGCCAAAAGTGTGCATCAACGGAACACCAGGGAACCACCGATGAATGCGACGGATGGAACTCAAAAAAGTTTGTCTGACGACAGAACGGCACCTCTTGACTGTCAGCCACCATCTTCAGTCCGTTAAGATACTCGGAGCCCCTGATCGTAATCGTGCTGCTGTCCGCACCCATGGCGTATTTCTGTTCGACCTGAATGCGGCTATGCCACTTCCGATCGTACGGGCGTTGCATGAACAGATAGACCATCACACCTAACGCGGCAACAGGGACTGCGAGAAAGTGTCTACGTGCGCGTAACTTCTTCAGCCAGAATAGATCTATCCCGGAAGCGCGGTATATGGCTGCAAAGCCGAATACAAATGGGAGGGAGATCAGCGTGCAGAACACGATAAACACGGCTTCATACGCCATCACGCCGCCGAAGGAGTGAATCAGGTTCTCTGCCAATAGGCGTTGTATGAGACCCATCTCCTCAAAAAACACGAGCCGCAGCAGCACCAAACAGGACAGAACCCAGAGCGCAACACGCAACACACCTGATCGCAGCATTAGGGCTAGGGACATCAATATCGTCGCCAACGCGAAGAAAGCAGCAAGTTTGGGCCCCGTGAATGCAGAAAGCAGGGTCAGAATGGCGAGGATGGTCAGTGCACGCCCCCCAAAGCCATAGGCCTCTGAGCTGAGAGGAAATCTGCCAAGCATTCTCAGCGTGAGCCATAGACCAAGAAGACCAGACAGGATGCCGAGGAGAACAAATGCCGGGAAGTGACTCACCCACGGGAAACGATTCCCATCGATAAATCCGAACAGAGACTCTGACAGCCAGATGAACGATTGAACGATGAGTGTAAGAAGTATGACCTTGATGCCTGACCATCGGACTCTCACCACTCCCTCCACTCTCACTCTCCTTCTCCACAGAACAACAATCGCTGTCACCGAGAAGAGAATCGCGACAACGATGACAGACCAAAGGAACCAGTGTGGCAGGAAAATCGGTGTGGTTCCGAACTGAACTAACATATAGTGTCCAACAGTGCGTGCCGGAATGCCACCATCGAATCGTTCAACCAGTTTCAACACCAGATCACCACTCCGCTTCAAGCCAGATGGCGTGAAATTGGCGAGGTTGTCCAGAGGCGTATGGATGGGATAGTCAACGTCGCTCGTGAAATCAACCGCGGGGATTCCCTTCTTGAGGAACTGATTGTGGTCGGAACCCGTGGCACCTCCTGATGCAGCATTTAGTGTTGCGGACGCGACAGGATACACCAGACCCTGAGAATGAAGCTCGTTGTAGAAGATGTCAAACGCTGCTTCGGTGAGCCAACGAGGGGCACTCAAATCTTGATAATCCGGATCAATCTCCAAAACGCTCGCCCCATCCGCCATGTCAATTTGCAGCATCAACATCACGCTGTCGAGTTTGGAAAACTGCTCCACAAAGTACTTTGAGCCCAGCTCGCCCCTCTCTTCCCCTCCCCAACAACAGAACATGATTGTTGACTCATGCGGTCTCTTGGCAAAAACACGCGCAAGCTCAAGAACACAAGCTACACCCGACCCATCATCATTGGCACCCGGAACATCAGGGCCGGATGAATCAATGTGCCCACCAACAATGATGATACGATCGGTTCTTCCTCTCAACACACCGATGGCAATGCCGCTCTTGGTGTTCACCCCTTCTGCAACTGTGAACGGCATGACATAGGCCTCCAGACAGCCGAACTCCCGAAACTTGTCGACGGCAAACTGCATCGCACGTTGCTCCGCCGGAGAGCCCATGGATCGAGGGCCAATGTCCACAGAAATTGTTCTCAGGAATGCGAACGCACTATCCTGGGAAAAGCTGCTCTCAGCAGACGTGCAATCCGAGGAAAGTAGAAAGAGAAAAGAAAGAAGAAAGACCGCGGGCAAGTTCAGGACTTCCACTTGATTTCTTGAACGCCGGCAGCGTGATTCGCGTACCGGGCAAGGACAAACAGCAGATCGGAAAGGCGATTCAAATAGATCAGGATCGCACCTCCGATATCTTCGTTGCGCGAGAGCCGGACTGCGATACGTTCCGCCCTGCGACACACAGTCCGGGCAAAATGAATCCGTGCTGCAACCGGAGATCCGCCGGGAAGAACAAACCTCTTCAAAGGTTTGAGATGACCCTGAAGAGAATCAATGATCTTTTCAAGCGAATGTGCATCCTTTGTCTCGATGCGTTTGATCGTCTTGGCGGTAGCCGAGCGCGGCGTGGCAAGGTCAGCACCGAGATAGAACAACTGATTCTGGATGTGAGTAAGGATCTCAGCAATGCGAGCGTTGGCGTTGTCGGCCAGAACAATACCGAGAACGGAGTTCAACTCGTCCACCGTGCCGTACGCTTCAATGCGCAACGCATCCTTCGGAACACGCTGACCGCCAAAGAGCGAGGTATCACCTTTGTCGCCCGTCTTTGTGTAGATTTTCATTCGCTCGATTCGGATAGAGAACGTACGAATGTAGGAATTTG
>DPLS01000142.1:4189-5717 GCA_003541875.1 Bacteroidota bacterium
TCAGATCTCTAGATGTTTGTTCGACTAATTCGAGGATGGATTTTTTCTTTCTAGTCCGTGTTCCAGCCGGGGACTGTGGCCTGTACGACATCCCACCCTTCATACGGGTTTCTCTTCAGCTTGATTCGTGCAATGCCGCTGAAAGTCCTGCGTGTGAGCGTGTCAGCCATCAGGCCATCCCAACGGACATCGAGATGCACAACAGCGCAGTCCATATCAATAGAACAATTGACAACATCGAGACGCTTATGGATGAACGTCATGACCTTTCCGGTGAATTCCTGGATGCTCTCCTGTATGACACTGAGTGTTGTACGATTGCCGGTTGGATCCAACAACTCATCCTTGCAGAAAGCGTTCATCGCAAACTTCACGTTCCCATCAAGAAGGAAGTGGAGAAAGTCCTCGGCTGCTGTAATGGCAGTATCTTTGTGGTGAGAAGGGGAATCCAATTCTGGCCCAAGTGATAGAGAAAGGTCTTGGAGATGAGTTAGGATGATCGTACAGAAAAGAACATCCCCTCAGGCAGTCTCCAATGCAATGCATGAGGGGAGTACAGATCAACTACTTCGTCGGGACGAATTTCAACGCGAGTGAGTTGATGCAGAAACGAAGCCCAGTTGGTCTGGGCCCGTCTTCGAAAACGTGTCCGAGGTGAGAATCGCACCGACTGCACAGCACCTCTGTTCTCTCCATGAAGTGACTGTCGTCCGATTCCTCTCTGATATTCTCCTTGGCAACGGGCTGGAAGAAACTTGGCCACCCTGTTCCAGACTCAAACTTCGTGTCGGAAGTGAAGAGATCGTTGCCACAACAGACACACTGATAGATACCCTTCTCGTGGTGGTTCCAGAACGGGCCGCTGCATGCAAGCTCGGTTCCCTTCATACGGGTGACTTTGAATTGTTCTGGAGTGAGCATCTTCTTCCACTCCTCGTCCGTCTTCACAACCTTTTCTGCCATAACATATCCCTTCTTCTCGGTTGAGTACACTCGCAACGAACTCTTGCCACCCTTCTTCTCCTCAAACGCATCCATTCGGGTACACCCCGCCCAGATGAGTAGCAGCATTCCGGCCAACGTCACTAATCTTGTGCCCATAACCTTGTCGTCTTTCCCTTGGCTCGAAAGGATGATATAGTGGTGAAGCTCTTCTCAATCAACAACAATCGAGGGTGTCCGGTTCCGCCCAAATCATCTGTCACCAACGACTGCTTCCAATTGGACCAACGGAGAAGAGTCTACAGCAGAACTTCAGATTACTCCAAAGATCCCACGGCCTTCTCCACTTCTTCCAGAATCTCACACGACTTCACAACTTCCTTCATCTTTGTGTGGTCGGGATACAGCGGGCGGTCCTCGTCGAGACGCTTCACATGCTTGCGTATGACTTGATGCGCTGTCCTCACCCCCAGACCGGGCGTGAACTGACGAAGGTCTAACGCCTGAGCAGCCGCCAGGAATTCGATCCCAAGCACGCCGTATGCGTTGTCGAGAATTTGCCCGTTCTTGATTGCAGTATTCATTC
>DPLS01000311.1 GCA_003541875.1 Bacteroidota bacterium
GGTCGTAGGTTCGAGTCCTACAGGGCCCACTGATATCCTCGCCTGTTTCGTTGACCAGCTCCTTGGTTTCATCCTGCCAATCTTTGGTGCTCTTCGTTGTTCAGTGATCCATGGAATACGCAAACTCTCGCTGGCTCACGAAGACATTCAACCCTGCTTGAGTACTTCACTGGAATACTTCAACTCTTAGAACTTGGCACAAATGGAATAATCGAGTGACCCCAGATGGGGGAGCAACGAGTCTTCATCTGCGGCCAGCGTGGACGTTGAGGGGCCGAGGAATGGCAAAGAGTGTACGCACAAGTGGTTCGACTCTTCTTGCCTCATGACCCATGTTCTGTTGCTGCGAATCGCCCGAGAGTCATTTCCTCTTGAAGGAGGGTTCTCCTCCTTGATTTTCCCATTGGCGTTGCGTATCATTCCGTCGAGACAACGAAACGTGATCACATAACCTACTTCGAACGTGTTTTCTTTCACGCAAGGAGGCTTTGAATGGCGAAGACGAAACAGGAAATCATCACAGAAATCAAGAGCTATATCTCAACGCGCGGAGGAGAATTCAGCTCTTGGTTCGTGGGAGTTACCAATGATGCAACTGCGAGGCTGCTCCACCAACACAAAGTTGATCAGAGAAAGGATAGTTGGGTCTTCAGAACAGCTGATTCTGCTGCTACGGCGAAAGAGATCGAGGACTACTTTGTGAAAGTCCTGGGCGCGGAGGGAGGAGCGAGCACTGGAACCGAAACGGCGGACAAGGTGTACGCATACAAGAAATCCGAAAGAACAATTCCGTAGCCTGAGTATTCGATTCTATTTTTTACGGAGGCCGACCTCCAGCCCCACAATTTGAAGAGTAACCCCGGCACTCTGTCGACTCGTGATCCTCTTCAAGTCTTTCTCTAGTGAACCACGTAATCTCATTTCACTCCGATCCCGCTCAAATCCATCACTGTCATTTTAGAGCGACGTGCCATTGGTTCTGCCGACTACTCAAACTGCAGCCATGAACGCTTCCGAACGCTGGCGGAAAAAGTGAATTCGTGAAGTACAAATTGCTGCAGATGTCGGTAACAATTCCCTTGCGGCTTGAGTGATATGCCAGAAATGGCCAGAAATCCCGGCTTCCTGCTACAGGCATCGAATTTGTGACGTAGATCGATGCCGAGCTATGCACAGATTCTAGCAAAAACCTTTGAGGGAAAAAGATGAGTGCGGGGCACACACTTATAACCATATTCGCGATGATGTTGCTAACAACCATTCTGTTGAATTTCTACAAGCTCCTCAACGCGAATGGTGACGTCGTATATAGCGGTCAAGACGGTATCATGATGTCTACCCTGGCAACATCATGCATGGAAGTGGCATCAGGACTTGCATTTGACGACGTGACAGATACTTCGACAATTGCATACAAGGATCCCACCAAGCTAACTCTGACCTCAAAGCTTGGGACAGAAAACGTTGACGAGGACAGCCTTTACGATTACAACGATTTCGATGATTTCAATGGTCCCACTTTCAACGGGACTACGATGGAACAAAAGGTGAACGGATCGAATCGAAAGTACAAGATATCCTTTAGAGTCCGATATGTACGGCCCGAGAACATTGACATTGTGTCGTCAACACAGACCTTTGTGAAGAGACTTGACGTTAAGGTTTGGAGGACGTTTCCACTAGGAAAGACCGACACCCTCAGGTTGTCAACCGTAAAGGGATATTACACATTTGAGTAAGGGAGTCTTGCATGGGATCACTTCTTGACATTATAGCGTCGACCGTTTTTGGGGGCATTCTTCTGATCACCGTGGTCAACGCCAGCGACATCGCAGCAGAGAACAACAGTAAGTTCAACGGCGATGAGGTTGTTCAGGAGATGTTGGTTTCCACGGCGCGTCTTCTTGAAGGAGAATTCCGAAATATGGGCTTTGGTGTCCGCAGGGAGTCAACGGCAGTGCTGTACGCGGATTCTTCTCGCATCTCGTTCTTGTGTGCCCGGCCTAATTCCATGACGACTATCGACACAATCAAGTACAGGTTGGGACCAACATCCGAGCTTCTGAAAACCAAAAATGAGCTCGATAGATATCTCTATAGAAGGGTGAACAGCTCGGCTGAGCTGGGGGTCGGTGTAGTCACGTTGTTCAAGCTGAAGTATTTAAATATTACCGGCGATTCGCTGGCAACCCCCGTAACCTCGGACAAGTTATCGGAGATTTACGTAGTCGAACTGAACCTTGAGGTGCAAAACCCCGCTGCCATTAGTCGTCAAGGGGCACTCGTAAATCCGGGAGAACGGACGGCACTCTATTCCAGCTCTCTTTGGCAGCAAACAAGGCTCGCCTCGCAAAACTATCGACGTTAACAGGAGGAAACCACAATGGTAGGGAAAGCTGGATTGATTGTCGTCGTCGGATTTTCCATAATCCTCGGATTCATGTCATTGAACATGGCAAGGTTGGGGAATAAGGCAGTGAACAATATGTCGTCGTACAATGACGCTACCCTCTCGCACAACCTTGCAACAGCAGGCGCGAACATCGTCCTGTCGAGGTTCTATGCCGATACGACCTGGAGGGGAGACACCACCCAGACGCTGAGCGGACAGAACTTCAATGGCAGCATCAGATACGGTGTGGCCAACACTGGCACTCCCAATCTGGTCCGCATGCAGGCCATCTCCACTTACAGGTCACCCATGTTACCTATCTCTGAGACCCTCCACGATACAGTGATGGTGTATTTGAATACAAACGCGTCTTCGACGTTTTCCAAGTATGCGTGGTTAACAAACAATGAGAACAGTGTGAACTGGACGACTGCCGATACGGTGTGGGGGTTGGTCCATTCAAATGGTACGTTGTATGTGAGCGGCAAGCCGGTGTTCATGCAAAAGATCACAACATCCAAATCCTTCAGCCCGGCGCCCGGAAAAACCTCGGGCGGTAAAACGAACAATGCAATTTTCAAGAATGGATATGAGACAAGTGTCCCAATCCGGGAATTTCCAAACAACCTGGCTAGGATGGACTCGGCAGCCACAGCCGGCGGGAAGAAATATAACGGTGCCACCTATCCCAATCGCTGGGTCACTCTAAATCCGGGAACTGCGGATAATGGTGATGGGTTCGTCGTTGTCCGTAACTCATCATTCACCACAGGTGCGCTCAACGATACGATTAGGCCTAGTAATCCTGCATTCAATGGTGTCATGTCAAGCACAGGTGTAATCCACGTAAAGGGAAAACTGGATGGAGTGCTCTCGATTGCGGCGACATCGACTACATCAGATGTCTTCATTGAGGACACGATACGTTATGAAAAAAACCCGCTGACGACAACCAGCGACGACCTGCTTGGCATCGTCGCCGATCGCGACGTTGTTGTTGCGGATAATGTTGCCAACAACACTAATTGTTCAATCGACGGGTGCATTTTTACTCGGACAGGTTCATTCAAGGCCCAGAACCATGATAACACGTCTCCCGTTCACGCCCAGCCCCTCTACGGAGAGTTAAGAATCCTTGGCTCAATTGTCCAAAACAACCGCGGTGCTGTCGGTACTGTTTCAGGCGGTGGCACTCTTGCAACTGGATTCTCGAAGCGATACAGATTCGATGATCGGCTGACGGAGACTTTTAAACCGCCACTCTTTCCGGAGTACCTCACAAAGGTTTACTGCATCACGAATTGGTGGGAGAGCATGCGAGTGCCAAACTTGCGGGAGTAAATCGCCCACAGCCTGTGTTTCGAAAGCCCCCGGGCGCTACGCTCGGGGGCTTTTCTTTTTTCGGAGACAACCAGCCAGGATCGTTGCGAGTTGACCCCCCCAGCCTTCGAGCAATTCAGTCGAAAATGCTGTGCGGTTCGATGAAACCTGTGCCTGCAATGGTTAATTCTACTCATCTGACGAAATTCTGACAACCCTTCCCATAGAATCTCCAGCAAAATGTGCCAGATTTGGCACTTCTCAATTGGCTTGGACTTTGTACCTAGGTGACCAGCAAAGAAAATTCAGGGCAATCACATTCTAAATTGAGGGCTTGGGAATGAGAATCCTGGTGGTGGATGACAACAAGGAGACCGTCCATAGCCTGAACTTTGCGCTTGAAAAGAACGGATACGAGGTCATCTACGCCTACGACGGCCAGGAAGGCTACCTGATGGCCACCGAAACCAAGCCCGACCTCATCCTGCTGGACATCATGATGCCCGTCATGGA
>DPLS01000349.1 GCA_003541875.1 Bacteroidota bacterium
GAAGAATGTAGAGCTGTTCGACCATAAGCGCTGTTATCCCCTCGGATGAAACGTCCGATGAACTTCCTTCAGGTACTCACGATCAATGTGAGTGTAAATCTGTGTTGTCGCAATGTCCGAATGTCCAAGCATCTCTTGCACGGCGCGCAGATCGGCGCCACCCTCCAATAGGTGCGTCGCAAATGAGTGGCGGAATGTATGTGGATGGACATCCTTTGCGAGGCCGGACTTGCTTGCGTATGCGTTCACAATATTCCAAATGGACATCCGCGTCATTGCTGTTCCCCGCACATTCAGGAACAGCGCATCCTGAGATTTTCCCCTTCTGGCGAGCAGGCTCCTCACCTCTCGCTGGTATCGAGCAATCCATCGCAATGCTGAACCGCCAATGGGAACAACACGTTCTTTCGATCCCTTCCCAAACACTCTCACGAGTCCCTCGTCCGCAAGCAGGTTCGACTGTTTGAGACCAATCAATTCAGACACGCGCATGCCGGTTGCGTACAGAGTCTCGAGGATGGCTTTGTCCCGTAGCCACAGATTACGTTTGTCGTGCGACGAAGCGGCCGGACCGTTTAGGATTTTCTCAACCTCGGATGGGCTAAGCACATCGGGAAGTGAACGCGGAAGCTTTGGTCGATCCACATTCTCAATGGGATTGTTGTTGGCAATTCCATCTCCCATAAGGAACTTATGGAAGCCTTTGATTGCCGAAAGGGTCCGGGTCACCGAGCGTGGAGAAAGTCCATCCTTGTTCAACGCTGCCATGAACTTCGACAGATGTACATCCGTCACCGTGTTAAGATCCTTCACGCGTTGACGTTCGAGAAATGCCACATACCTCTTCACATCAAGGCCATACGAAGCAATCGTGTTCCTCGATGCGTTCTTTTCCAACTGGAGGAAGTGCAGATAGTCTCTGACGTAGTTGTTCATGCGGTTTGCGGGTTTCCAGTTTCGGACGAAGATGCCGGAGACTCTTGCGTCGGCACTTCGCTTTGCTTCTCTACTCGTTTGGGTCGGGGCGCCCGTTTCCTGGGTTGCTCGGGATACCTGACACGCGTATGCCGGATGCCGACAAGCACACCGAGGAATGCGGCTTTGATCTTGGTGAGGTCCTTCAATGTCAGTGGACACTCATCCAGTTCGCCTTCCTCGAATCTCTTTCTGATGATCTCGTCGATAACGGCCTCGAGTTTCTGTGGTGTAGGATCTTCCAGGGTACGCGTTAACGCTTCCACGGCGTCGGCAAGCATTAAGATGCCCGTTTCACGTGTTTGCGGCTTCGGGCCCGGATAGCGGTAGTCCTGATCGTTGATCTCTTCGAGCTTCGTTTCGTCTTCTGATTGCTGGGCAAGCTCAACTGCCTTGTTGTAAAAGTACTCCATCCGCGTAGTCCCATGATGCATCGGGATGAAATCGATGACTTCCTGCGGTAGCCTGTGCTCCTGGCCAAGACTCATTCCTTCTTTCACATGGGCAGAGATAATAAGAGAACTCATCCGCGGGGCAAGCTTGTCGTGCTTGTTCCTCGATCCTTTCTGATTCTCCGCAAAGTACAGCGGCTTTTCCAGTTTCCCGATGTCGTGGAACAACGCCCCCACCCTTGCCAGAACTTCGTTCGCACCCACCGTTGCAGCCGCGGCTTCTGCAAGTGTGGCCAGTGTGAGACTATGGTGATATGTGCCGGGTGCCTGGTCGGCCAGTTTTCGCAAAAGCGGATGCTTGAAGTGAGAGAGCTCCATAAGCGTCAAGTCGGTCGTCACTCTGAACACCCGCTCGAAGAAGATCAGAAGACCATAGGTAAGCATGGGAGAAACAATCGCGTTGGCAAGCGCATACATGAGTTGTTCCGCAATAACGTTCACAGACTCAAAACGCTCAACCCCAAGAGCAACAATCGATAACGCGTAGCCAAGCAAGATAAACCCCAGAGAGCGGAATATCTGCGACCGATTTCGCATGTCCCGTACGGTATACACAGCCAATGCACCGCTGATGATCGAGGTAAGAGCAACGGCATAGTCGTTCCCACGAATCCCCGCAACAAGCAATGCGATGATGACTGTGCCATAGAAGCCCACCCGAGAATCGAATACGATTGTCAGTAGCATCGACGCGGCTGGGACGAAGATCAGGAACTCAATCGGGGCGTTGACATCCAGTTCCCGTGTCAGATAGGCGAAGAATCCTTCCAGCACCATCAGAAGAGCAATCAGCGCGAGGCGACGGTTGTTTCTGAATATCCGCCTGCGGAACAAGAACAAGTAGATCCCATACAGCATCACGACAATGATGACGTGCAAACCGATGCCAAGCCGCTGAAGCGTATAATCCTTCTTCGAGCCGCGTTCAGCACGCGCACGGGCAAGTGATTCCAGTTTCAGCTTTGTCTCCGGCGTGATCCTTTCATGCTTGCTCACAATGCGCTCATTTTCCTGGACAAAGCCGCTGGTGCGGGGAATCGAACTGATTGCAGTCTCCAGCGATTGCTTCATTGCGCTTTCGCTGAACCGGATATTTGGCTCGAAGAAAGTGATGGCAATTCTGTACACGACTGCGCGAAGTGTCGGATCGTTCCTGCAGATCGCCGAGATCCGCCGGTCGAGCAACTCTTGTACATCCGTGCGGTCGTACATGCGGGCTGCAGGAATAACTTCTTCCTGTGTCCCCTTACGAAGAGCAATATCGGAACGTGGGAGGGTGCTTTTGATGCGATCAAGAACACCAATCGAGTGGAATTCCTGCAGAGAGATGGCAAGAACATCTTTCAACTTGTGCAGACCGTCAGCAGGCGCGAGCGCGGCAAGCGATTCCCACTCTCCTTCCGTGAGAGGGATTTCCAATTGTTCAACCGTACGAACAAATGTCGCCGAGTCTCGCACCAGCGACGCGCGACGATCCTTCTGGCTTCGTCTAAACTGCGCACGCACCACAAACGCAGTGTCCAGCCGGTCGAAGAACTTTCTCAGCCTCCCGATCTGCTGGTTCTCACGCTGCTCTTCCCGTTCAAACACCGGATACACTGACTGTTTTGCCCGTTCAATGTCCCTATTATATGCCGACTCCTCACGTAAGAGCGCAAAGGAAAATGGTGCTATCAAATCCTTCTGAGACCAGACGGCTCCCACTTTGTAGTCAACATCAATTTCCTCTCCACGTGGGAACATGAGCGCAAGAACCACAACAAGGAGCGCTGCAATCAGGGCGCGAACCACACCATCGGAAGTCAGCCTGATTGTGCCCAGGGGGCTCTTGAAGCTGAACCTTTGACTCTCTTCAAACATAGCGACAAACAAAACTGGAAGAATTATGTCAACAATATAAGCAATAACCACAGAAAAGAAAAAACCCCGGGCGTGCAGCACCCAGGGTTCAATTCTTCACACTCGAAAGCGACTAGTTGTTCTTTGCTCCCTCGTCGATCCATCGGGCAATGGTCTTAATCTCTTCTTCGGTTAGCCACTTGGCTTTCCCTGCTGCAATCTTCTTCTTTGAATTCATCGGCATTCGTTCTCCGAAGGGCGGGGTCTCCTTCAACTTCCGCACGAGAAGACTCTCGGTCGATTTGCCTGCCACCCACACCGGTCCGTTCTCCCCGCCCGCCTTCATCGTCTCGTAGTCATCCAGCGAGAGCTCACTCTTGTTGAAATTGTCTGCTGCATGACACGGCAGACAACTCTTCTCAACGATGGGGAAAACATCATTCTTGAACGAAACCGAATCAGCACTTTTCTTCGATGGTTTCTTCGACTGCTCGTCCTGACTGAATGAAGTGTCCACCGGAAGCAGGCACAGCAACGCAACGATCATACTGAGTTGTAACCGCACGTATAATCCTCCTCTTTTATTCCTGAGCATTGTATTGTCCAAGTCGGCTAGTTGTTTTGTGCCCCCTGTGTGATCCAATCACGAATCAATTGTATCTGACCCGTAGATAGGGGGGAAGAGCCAATCGGCATTCGAGTGCCACAGTTTCCCTCGAGACGTTTGATCAACGCGCTCGTTCCTGCACTCCCCGGCTGCACACGTTTGTCTCCTGCGCATGGTCCATTCGTTGCATTCACTCCGACGAGGTTGCCGTAGCTGACTCCGGTTGCCAGTGACATGGGACCCGATCCCCCCGGCAAATGACAACCCGAAACCGCACACCCTGCATTGAAGATGGGTTGGATCTGCCCTGAGAATGAAACTGGCGCTGCAACCACAGTGACATTCACGGTTGCCGTTTGCTGAGGTGAGCTGTTATCACCTACGACAATGGCGGCGGCGCCAACAGCAACGGCCCGAACCTTCAAGGCACTATTCGCAATCGCTACTGCTACCTTGGCCGGGTCACTGTTGGAGATAATCGAATATGGAGCCACACCACCCGAGATCACCTGTGAGACAGAATCGCCAACGACGACATTGAGGATCGTTTGCCCAACACTCAGGGGTGGCAGCGGAGGAGCGTTCCCCATATCCTTGCAGCCATCCGCCAGAATGACTGCAATTCCAAAAACAGTCGTAACCAACAACAATCGAATAGACAACATTGCCCGCTCCTGTATTAGAGATAGAAGTGAAGTAGCAGTTGAAACTCGTCGTTCTTTATGTTTACGGGGTCGTCTTTCACGATGGAATAGATGGGTCGCACTTCAACTCCTGAGATCGGGAAGAATTCAACTCCGAAGCTATATTTGGACATTGCACCGGTCTCCAAATCCTTGTCGGGATCGTAGAAGTCATACCCAAGCTTAAGATCCAAGCCGGGAATCACGACGTAGTCAACTTCCACAAACGTCACAAGGCCTGTGGTTTTTGTGCCCGACACTGTCTCCTCAC
Organism: Bacteroidota bacterium; assembly: GCA_003541875.1. Taxonomy (GTDB): domain Bacteria; phylum Bacteroidota; class Ignavibacteria; order UBA10030; family UBA6906; genus UBA11986. The sequence goes on from DPLS01000349.1 coordinate 4,828, forward strand.
GAAGGTCAGCCTCTCCGAGTATGCTCAGATTCTCATAGCTGAATGAGCCGAATCCCCCGAACAATGTTGTCTTGGCGCCGGAGGCATCTTTCTTTGTGAACACGTCCCCGCCGATACCGAGATTGACATCTTCGGATACCTTAAACATCCCCTCTGCCCTGCCTCACAATGCCCTTTCGTCGCCAGTTCCAGACCCCA
>DPLS01000310.1:0-396 GCA_003541875.1 Bacteroidota bacterium
CTTCAATCTCGACGGGTATGTCAAAGGGCAACTCAGCCATACCGACTGCGCTGCGGGAGTGAGCACCGATCGATGGACCGAAGACCTCAAGGATGAGATCGGAGAAGCCGTTGATTACACTTGGCTGCCTGTTAAAGCCCGGCGCCGAGTTCACCATGCCAAAGACACGGTTCCACGCGGTGATGCGATCCAGATCACCGAGGGCGCGCTTGAGGCTGCCCAAGATGGCCATCCCTGTGAGACGCGCGGAGACATAGGCTTGTTCGGGAGTGACTTCTCGCCCGACTTTGCCGAGCGGGGCCGCAAGCGACCCATCGGCGTTGGTTGGGCCGTGGCCTGAGATGAAAGCCTTTGAGCCTGAGACTCTGACGAACTGGAACGGAAGCACAACGCCCG
>DPLS01000310.1:681-2807 GCA_003541875.1 Bacteroidota bacterium
CCGAGGGCAGCGAGCCGTTCTTCTACTCCGGCCATGGTTTACCTCCTGTCTTTTTGTGCACCTAACGTTCGAGGATAGGCGTCACTTCACGATCGTTGAAGCACGAAGCCTGGAGCTGCAACGCCCGGCCAAAGCTCGTATTCGACTTCGGCCTTCTCCGTGCCGCCATTTCGCGGACTTGACGGGAGGCCTATCGCCCTTGCCGCGGCAATGCTGAGTTCGCCAATCTTTGAAGCGGGGCCTCGGTCAGCGACGACACAATCCACGCTCTTGCCCTTGTATGAGACTCTGGCCTTACAGCCTCGAACGATACCTGCCGTTGCCTGAACGATGATGGGCGGAACGACTATGTATGGGACGGTGTCAGCATCGACGTAGGCTGCAGGGTCGCTTGAGGCCTTGTCGGGATGACGGTACCAGGTGGTAGATGCGATGATTCCGCCGGGGAAAACCTTCGGCTCGTTGTCAGCGTCCAGAATCACGATGCTGCGCGCCCAGGGTTTAGCGCAGATCACCTTGCCTGCGACTATCTTCATTCCACCGTTCGCGAGCAGCTCCGATCCTGAATCATCCGCGCGGTAGGCCGCTTTGCCGCCGTTCTGTCCGTTGGCGCCGTCGGCGTCAATATCGGCGTCAGCGATGAAATGCACTCGGCCGTCGTCGTCCTCGCGGATGACGCAGGCATAGCCCTCTGAACTGATTTTTGCTATCACGCGTGCCATGACTGACATCTCCTAACTTGGGGGCGTGACGCGACGGGATCCTGTGCCGCCTAACGCCCCGATAACCTGCAAAGGCCGAAGGGCCTGAGTCCGGTTGATGTTAGACCAAATCAGAGTGCAATTGCCCTCTCGAAAATACCATGTAGTTTTCGCACACGGGAAATATCGGTTTCTATGTTTTCAACTATACTCATACCAACTACTTCATTTTTTGAAATGATATAATCAATTGATCGTTCTAGATCATCGATTGACAAGCCTTCTTTTACCGGACATTTCACATTCTTGTATTCTTTGGGGTCAAGAACGTCAAGGTCAATGTGTATGTAAGCAGTTGTATCTTTCAGAACTGCTGCTTCAAGCCTATCCCAATAACCAGGTGAGAAGGTAACAACCTTGACTCTATTTGCCTTGATAAAATTCTCTTCCGGTGGATCAAGGTCTCTTGTTCCAACCAAACAAATGCGAGATGGACTTACTAAGTTGTTCCGACTCCCAATCTCGCTTTGCTGTCTTTCAACAATAAATCTCAACGGCATTCCGTGGAAATATTTGCTCGGCGATGATTCCGGAGAGTTTAGATCTCCATGAGCATCAAACCAAATCACTTGAAGGTCTGAGTATTGCTGTACTAGATGGGAGACAATTGGCACTTCTATTCCACAACCGCCACCGATTGCTAGAATTTTCGTACATTGCCGATCGACTAATGTTGTACTGATATCTGACAGTTGTTTCTCTATGATGGTGTATCCAAGAATGTTGTTTTGAATTGCCGGAATTTGGTGTTCTGAAATCTCAATCTCATGAATTGCTTCGTTGCAGATCGATTTGAGGTAGTTTCTTAAGCTGACAGCTCCGGAATAGAGCTCATTTGTGCTTCCAGAATCTTGCCATTGTGGTGCGAACAAATATGTCTTGCTCATTTCGTCCTCTGCCCGAAGGGTCGGCACACACGAAAAACTCAGCGGCAGCGGTCTCGCCGTCCGCTGGAGTGACGGGTTAGGTGTCGCCTGTTGGCACGATTGCCGCGGTTTCTACCATCAAGATGACGGCTCGTTCCGGAGCTCTCGTTCGATGGGCAATGCCCTTCGGAACTACAAAACCTTCCCTCGGCTGCAACTCGACAACTCGATCTTCAAGGTCGATGATGAATTTCCCGTCCAGAACAAAGAAAAACTCATCATCGTTGTCGTGTTTGTGCCAGTGATACTCGCCTTGCATCACACCGAGCCGCACAACTGAGTCGTTGACCTTGCATAGCGTTTGGTTGTACCAGAGGTCTGTGCAGGCGGCCACAAGCGCGGGCACATCGACCTTGCTCAGCGCCGGAAACTTTATGTCGAGATAGGTCGCGTACGGGTGACGGGATGCCTCGCTCACATTGCCTCCTTCGTTTGGATT
>DPLS01000086.1 GCA_003541875.1 Bacteroidota bacterium
GTGCTTTCTTGTCGGCTGTATCTCCTCAACCTTGTGCAGAATGCGAGCATCGACACCCTTTGTCTCCTTCAGCTTGGCCGGTGTGTAAACAACAAGTCCTTCCTCCTTCACCTCTCCAGCGATGTAGTACGGAATCTCACAAATACCGTACGAGATGTGCTCGCCTTGCTCGAACATCACCACTTCAACGTCGGTGCTCGCCCGAACCGCTTTGCTCGCGGCACTTGGTCCTGCCGCCAACCCACCTATGACGAGGATGCGCTTCGACATGAGGTTTCAGTTCTTGCTCTTGAATGAAAGGACAACGGGAACTCCATCGAACCGGAAATGTTCACGGATCTTGTTCTCCAGATACCGACGATAGTTATCGTCGATCAACTTCGGCTCATTACAGAAGAACGCAAAGACGGGTGGCTTGGAATTGACCTGCGTAACGTAATTGACTTTGATCTCTTTGCCCGACCGACTGCGGGGAGGAAAGGCCTTGATGTCGGCACCAAGGAGGTCGTTCAGTTCGCTCGTGGAAACCCGTTTGTTCTGTTCGATATCAACCTTCTTCACGAGTTCAACGACCTTGTAGATTCTTTGCTTCGTTAGAGCTGAGATGAACATAAGCGGAATGAAGTCGTAGATGCGGAGCTTTCCTTTAAGGGCCTTCTCCAATGTCTTGGCCGTCGTTTCATCCTTCTCGATCAAATCCCACTTGTTGACAACGATGACCACAGCGCGTTTTCTCTCGATGGCTGTCTCGATGATGCGAAGATCCTGGTGCTCGAGCCCCTGCTGAGCGTCAATCACAACCACCGCAACATCACAACGCTCAATACTCTTCAGAGCCCGCACCGTGCTGAAGAACTCGATGCTTTCCTTGACCTTGCTTTTCCGTCGCAGGCCGGCAGTATCAACGAGAACGATTTCCTCACCGTAGTATTTCAGAATTGCATCAATGGGATCACGTGTTGTTCCGGGCATATCGGTTACGATGTTGCGCTCTTCCTGTAACAACGCATTGACAAGTGACGACTTGCCGACGTTCGGTTTCCCGATAATAGCTATCTTAAGCCGCGGGTCGGATTCCTGTGTCTCACTGACATTGAAATCTCCCGTTACAACATCAAGCAGATCACCGACCTTCCGGCCAACAAGTGCCGACGTTGGAATAGGCTCTCCAAGACCCAGCTTGTAGAATTCTCCGAGAGAAGGCTCCCGCTTCTCACTGTCAATCTTATTGACAATGAGAACGACTTTCTTTTCTGCTTTGCGGAGAATCTCGGCAATCTCAATGTCGGTCGGCAGAAGACCGGCTTCGCCATCAACCACAAACATCACAACATCTGCCTCGTTGATGGCCACCTCCGCCTGTTCGCGAATTGCGATTTCGATTACATCCTCAGAAGCAGGGACATAGCCACCAGTGTCGACAATCGAGAATGTTTTCCCTGCCCAATCCGCTTCAGCATAATGGCGATCTCTCGTCACGCCCGGCAAATCGTGCACGATCGCATCACGTTGACCAATGATACGGTTGAAGAGGGTCGACTTGCCCACATTTGGACGACCAACGATTGCAACAAGCCACCGAGACATGAACTACCAGTTGGTTTGAACGGAAAGACGTGTGCAAGGTAAGAAGAAGAGTCACGACATTCAAGGATTCGAATGCCGAGGAGCAGTGCTTATTGTGGAGAGGTGGGAGTCCGTGCAGCGTATTGATAAACAGTCGATAATGCCTGATTGAGTTTCTCAAAACCGTCCGACTTCGAAATGTAAGCGGCAGCGCCAATCTCACGGGCATAGCTAACATCCTCTTCACGCTCAGATGAACTGACCACCACTACTGGAATGTCCTTCAGCCCATCGTCTGATTTCATGATCTTGAGAACTTCCCGACCGTTAATTCGCGGGATATTCAAATCTAATAAGACGAGGTGAGGGCGGGGATTCGACTGAGGGTCGGCAAACCTGTTACGTTGGTATAGGAAATCAATCGCTTCCTGGCCGTCACGGACAACAAACAGGTTTCCAGGAACCTTATTCTGTTTGAGCAGATACTTTGTGAGCCGCAAGTGCTCGAAGTTATCTTCGACCAATAATATGTTGATGTCATCACTCATGCTTTCAGAATCTACAAGAATTCAGGGAAGAAACAACAGAAAAGACGGGAGTGCCAAACTGCCGCGTCGCAGGACAAAAACAATCTTGAATGTCTCCTGCACACTTCGTATGTTTTTCTGACGAACGACATCCACTTGCACATTTGGCAGCCACGCATGGTCATCAAGATCCATCCTGTAAATCCTGAACCGAGGCTTATCGGCAAAGCCGTGGATGTTCTCCGAGCGGGAGGCGTCGTCATCTACCCGACCGACACTGTCTATGGAATGGGGTGCAGCGCAGAAGACAAGAAGGCGATAGAGAAAATCTACCTGATAAAACGCCAGCGACAGGACAAGCCCTTCAGCTTCGTCTGCTCCGATCTCAAACACATCAGCGAATATGCGCACGTGAGCAATGCGGCGTTCAAGGTGATGAAGCATCTCATCCCGGGTCCGTACACATTCATACTCCCCGCTGCAAAGATGAAGCAGTTGCCAAAAATCCTCGTGTCGAAGCGAAAGACGGTGGGAATCAGAGTTCCGGACAGCCCGATCACGCAGGCACTTGTAAAGGAATTGGGTCACCCGATACTCAGTACGAGCGTGTCGTTTGAATCTGGAGAATTGGTGAATGACCCTTACACAATCATCGAGAAGTTCAAGAACCAGGTGGAGATGATCATCGACGGTGACATCCCCACATCAGAGCCTTCCTCAGTTATCGATCTCACCGACGAGACGCCAAAGGTGGTACGTGTCGGTGCGGGCGACGTGTCAATGTTCTTGCCCTAGCAAACCATTCGATCATTTGCCCCAAAAAGCCAGAAGACGGAGGGAGAGTGCGTCTCCTACCCCGTCTTCTTTGCGAGATCAAGAAGCCTTGCGCTCCTAGTGCCCATATATTCTTTGACTATACCAATGGGGGATTGGCGGAAGGTTTGAATTTGTCACGTAAAAATCGTTTGCGGTGTTGCCAGTGAAATATCCTCCCGCATACCGTGCAATCGATTGGAACTCAGGAATGATTCCAATTGACTGGTTCGATGGATATGGATCCGTTCCGGGGCCCGGATAAGGATAGTTGCCA
>DPLS01000254.1 GCA_003541875.1 Bacteroidota bacterium
GTACAAAGTTTCTTCCATGTTTTCCCGTAGCTGGATCGGTCCAGAGGTTACCATAAAGGTCGGGATGCGAAGTATCAACACCCGAGTCAAGAACTCCGATGACTACGCTGGAATTCCCATGGTGAATGTCCCACGCTCTTGAAGCCTGAATTTTTTGCAACGCCCACTGTGATGAAAACAAGGTGTCACTTGGATCAGCACTGAGCTCTCCGAGATAGTTCGGTTCTGCCGCAATGACCCCAGACATTTGCGTGAGTTCGGAACAGAAGTCTCTGACGTCCGTTTCTTCTGGAAACTGACAGAGGTATGTGCCTTCGGGAGGTGTTGCCCAGGGAAACAACGGAACCAGTCCCGCAACTTGCCACTTGGCAAAGAAATCATTGAATTCGGAATTTTCCGTGACAACGATGTTATCAATGACTGTGATTTGCGAGAAAGGCGATTTGAATTCCACCAAGGCTTGACCCGCAACAATCGATGTGTCGGATTGCGCAAGGACAAGTGGAGGCAGAAGGAGTAGGAGTGCTAAACATGTCATGGTTTTCATATGACCCCCATGTTTTTGTGTGGTTTGCGTTACCTTAGCAATACCAGCTTTGTGGATCGCACGGCGCTGCCAGCTTGCAAGCGGGCAACGTAGACGCCCGATGGCATTCCTGCTGCTTCCCAACGCACGGTATGCTCGCCAGGACTGATTCTCTCATCTACAAGGACAGCAACGACACGACCAAGGATATCATACACTTTGAGCGAGGCAAGCGATACTGTAGGCAGATCGAATTGAATAGTCGTGGTTGAATTGAATGGGTTTGGAAAATTCTGATGCAATCGAATGCTCTGAGGAAATTCCAGCGAATGTTGCACACTTGTTACAAATCTATATCGAAACACGCCCGATCCTTCGGCGTAGTTGACTCCTTGTGCACCCGCATAGAGAGCGTTTCCGTCTGGAGCAAATGCTATCGCCAACACGGGTCCATTCAGCCCTTGTATCGACGGGGTCATCAACTCCCAATGGATCCCACCGTCGCTACTTGATTGTACATTCCCTGCTCCCGCGTACCAACAATTCGCCGTGTTGGGGTCGAACGTTACGCAAGCGATACTATGAATCCCCATCGTATCATAGCTCATCAATCGCCACGCTGCCCCTTTGTCCGTAGTCTTCGCCACTTGGGGGGGAGATACTCCTAGAGCGGCAACAACATAGAGTGTGGCAGGATCGTGAGGGTCCATCTCCAGCGTTCTGGTGTGATATGCATTCCAGGGTATTCCAAGATTGTACCAATATGCCCCGCCGTTTGTCGTCCTCCACGCCCAAGCTCCATTTCCGCCGGTCAGGGTGTACACAACGTTCGTGCTTTCAGGATCGATAACGATGTTCTGGCCTACACTGTTATCGTGTCTCATGCCGCTATCGCTTGGGAACCAATACGCGCCACCCGTCGTGGTCTTCCAAAGGGAACCGCCCCAGGTACCCGCTTGCCCGCAGTAGAGTGTTTCGGGATGTTGTGGATCTATGGCAATCCCCTGGAGGTAGGAAGCGTCCAGATCGGTGTAAAGACCGGAGTCTGCGTAAAACCAACTATGACCTGCATCGGTTGTCTTGACAACGCCAGGATGCATGTAGTTTCCGCCGTTCAAGGCCGCATACACAATATTCGAGTTGCTGGGGTGAATGACGATTTTTGAGACCGATGCAGGCACCGCAGAAGTATCCCATGTCATCCCGCCGTTCGTGGACTTGAATATGCCTCCAATGCCAAACGTGTCCGCAATGAAGCTCAACGAACCGGCGTAGACGATATCGGAGTTGCGCAGATCAACAGCGATCGTGCTGATCTTCTCGTACCCCAAACCCATGAACTCCCATTGCTGTTGCGCGTGAGCTGCTTCTCTCGTACCGAGTAATGCGATTAAGAAACAGAGACTATGGACAATCCGCTTTCCCAATGTTGCGCCTTTACGTTTTGCCACTGGCTTCCTCAGCGACTGTGTGCCTGATGAGCTAATGCTGGGTTCATTGAGACGATACCTTCCGTTCGGTTTTCCAGATCGGTCCGCTGGTAATGTTACGCCGACAACCGTACATGCGTGATTACGACGTGAATCTCACCTCGACGTAGTCACTTTGAAGACCAGTTGGAACTGCAGTTGTCCAAAGCGGATCGGTTGTACTCGTTGGAACAGCTGTACCTCTGCGGAAGCGAGAAACCCAATCGGCCCGTAGTATTCCGCGCCTCCTTGCACATAGTGGGGATACCCCACAAAGGCGTAGTGACCATCTGTCGAAATGGGAAGCCATAAGACCGAGAATTCCGCAGCAGAGTCTGGTGGAAGGGCGATGTTGCCTTGAAACACTGGTGGCTTGCGCAAGTCGCCCGTTGAAAGCGGGACGAGGAATGTCCGCGGTGCGGCTCCGAACGACTGAATAACGATTTGTCCTTCAACGTGTGCTTCGCCTTGCAGCAGATTGTCGTACACATTCCTGATCGTTGCGTGCAGAATGGCCGGCGTGTTGATAAAATACTGTTGCACCAGTGGATCCCAGTAGCCCTCGAGTGTATCCGGAGACGATTTGCTGATCTCTCCCTGCAGAACATCCTGTGGTTCCTCGTACGGGGGAAACTCTTCCTTGCATCCCGGAGTGGCGAAGATCATTAATGCAGCCAAACTCAACGCGTAACAGATGGCAGTTGTTCTCATGGCTCATATCTCCAATCGTAAGCCAATGCGGATTCTTCGTGCCGGATCCCATGCGCTGAGGTCTCCGAGTTCGCCGCCGACGCGTCCCTCCGAATCAACCCACAGTACATTTCGTGCATTGAGCAGATTGCGAGCATCGGCATACACCGTGAATCGGAGCGGACGTGATTGCGTCTCCAGGAATGTCATCGCCCAGCTCAGCTTGAGATTGAGCAGAAGAAAGTCTGACATCCGCGCGTTATTCGGCTGGAACTGTTGTGTGGAATCTTCCGGCGTGAATCCGTCCTTTGAAGGGAAGTATGTATAGGGACGCCCGCTGTGGTACATCCATGTGCCCGAGAGCTTGAAATCCCATGGAAGATCGATCATGGCCACCAGCTTCACTGAGTGCCTCTGGTCCCAACTCAGGGGAAATGGACGCGCAGGGACGGGAAAGCCCCATTGGTAGAATTGCAGGCCTTCACGCGCGTTCTCGCTGATGCCTTCAGCGTTCATGAATGTGTATGACAGCGAGCCGGTGATTGGTGACCCCTGCTCTTTCGTTATCATAAGTTCGATGCCGCTGGCTGTTGCATACGGATTGTTCACGAACTCTGCATAGCCATAGTCACCCGCAACGGAGCTGTTGGTGGGAATGAACGTCTTGACGTCCACCATGTTCTCCGTCTCCTTGTGAAAATAGGTGCCCGAGAGGACGACCCCGTTCTTCAGTGCGTACTTGATGCTCATTTCCCACGCCCGCGTCCCCTCAGGTTTTAGATCCGGATTGCCTACGAGAACGCCCACACCCTTTTTGAGGCTCACATTGTTCAACCCCGAATAAAGATAGTCGAAGAGAGGAAATTGATAATACTGTCCGTAGTTGATGAAGAGATAGCCGTTCACGGCAAACGGGGCAGCGAAGCCGATACGCGGACTGAACAGGTGCTTCACGGAAGCAGGGACCGTCGAGACGATGGTGGTTTCATACTCGTTACTCGGTTGGAGCGTCCGCTCTGCGATTGGCCTCTCGGCGCGCGGGTCAAGGAACTCGTATCTCACACCGAGGTTCAGCAACATCCCGTCGTTGCTGAGCTCGAACTTGTCCTGCAGGTATGCACTGCCGGTTCTGGGGAAATATCGGAAGTCAGTGCTGTAGTTGAGAAGCGGTTTGTTCAAAAAGGGTTTGCCAAAGATGTTCACCTGCGGTTCATAGCGTTCAATATCCGAGTAGATCTCCTGGAAATTGAGCTCTCCTCCAAACTTGATAAGGTGATGTCCGTCGGGTCGCCATGTCAGGTCCGCCTTCACGACGTTGTTGATCTGTTCTCTGCGCGCCCACCACGAGCGTTGCCCATCCACGACGTAGCGGAGGAAGAAGTCCCATTGATATAATGTCGTGTCGATACTCTCCTTCGGGCCATCGTTGATCGTTGAGTTCAACTTGTACCTGCTGATGCTCGCCGTATAGAAGAACTGGTCGGAAGGAGTGTGCGACACGATTCCAGCGAGACGATAGCTCTCCCGCTCCCGCGAAGGCAATCCGTCAAGATTGAAACGCCAGCTATACTCATAGTCATGCGTCTTGCCGTAGGAGTACAGTAATTGTCCTGAGACTCTCAACGCCGGAGAGACGAGATAGTCAACCTTGCCGAAGCCGCTGTATCTCCGTTCGATGGGTGCAGGGAAGAACCGCTGAAAGTCCTGCCACCACCGCGTATCGGTGTGAAGAACATCCAGACTCCCGAAGTAGTACATATCCTGCACGATGGGTCCGTTGGCATAAAGATCGACTTCGTTTCGATGATCAACTTGCTCACCCCCAAAGAGATCGTCTTTCTCACCACGAACGCCGAACATGTGCTTGTCAGAACCGCGTTTTGTGATCACATTGATCACTCCTGATAGAGTGTTGCCATATTCAGGATCGAACCCACCGGTCTGCACGCTCATTTCCGCTATCGAGCTTTGTGGCAGTTCCCCGCCCGCGCCCCCCTCAATCACATCTTGCACCGCCAGGCCATCGACCAGGTACACCGCGTCAGTTGTTTTGCCGCCACGGATGTTGAGCTCCAATGTCGTTCCGGGCTGCAGCCCGACGATGTCGCCGACGGTACTCACTGGCAATGCCGTAAATGTTTCGCCCCCTTCCGTGTGAACAGTTCCCGTCACGTCTTTCTGGATGGGGGGCCGCTGCGCTGTCACTTCGATGGGAGCCATTTCGACACCTGTTTGTGACAGTTCAATATCGAGTCGTGTCTTCAAGTCCGGCCTTATCCGTACGCTCTTCATAACCAGCGTTTGTGAACCGATGAAGGAGTACCGCACATCATAGGTTCCTGCGGGCACATTGTTCACCGTGTAGAATCCCTTGACATCGGACACCGCGCCGAGGTGAGTTCCAATCAAGAGGATTGTCGCATTAGGCAGCGCCTCATTGGTTGCCTTGTCTCTGACAAATCCCTCCAGCGTCCCGTTCGTCCCGGCAATGCCAACCGTGACGATGAACGACATGAAGAACACAAGCGCAAGATGTTTCATTTGTTTTGGATTCCTTTGGATCTCTAGTGATGCCTCATCGTTATCCAGCCGGTTCTCAATGATGAGCAGGACAAAGAGTAACTCCTATTGCTCATACCCCAGCGAAAGTCCAACTCGATGACCGAGCCCGAATCGTCCGAGAGAGTTCGCAGCGTAATCGACACCAACGATAAATCCCGAGAGCGGAATGCGTACGCCACCGCCCACTCCCCAGCCCAGTTCATCGGCATTAAATAAGTAGCCTGAGCGAACGCTCAACATTCGCCGCCAGGTGTATTCGGCCCCGACTGCGAGTCGCTCTGGAGTATCGGATTGTTGTGTGAAGTCAAGAGCGATGAGCAACTTGTGGTCTGAGGATGATTCGCCCATCATCTCCAACGCATCGAACAGACCCGCGGCGCGGAAGCTCAGGGGCAGGCCAAAGGATTCTGCCTGAAGCTCCGCATTTACCGCTGGCTCGCCGGGTGCAGTGGGCGTGTAATGCACCTCCAGCGGCCTTCCATTGAAGGTCTGATCAAAGCCGAGATTGGTGACGGAGAACCCGAGCGAAAGACTCCTGAATCCGGTATCGTACCATGCGCCGAGATCGGCAGCGAGCGTGCTGCTCTTGACGTCATAGATCCGTTCTTCGATGTACTTCAGCGTGGCGGCAAAAGTGAGTTGGGTGGTGAGTCTCACCGACGAAGTCAGTCCGGCCACGATGTCGCCGGTATCATAGAATGTTCCCGTTCCTTCCGGTTGGTCGATAGTGGTGATTTCGATTTGACCGGATGTGAGGTAGATGGTGTGGAACGCAAGGTTCAACTGATCGGTGATCGGCACGACGAGTCCAAGAAAGTTGTGCTTGATATCCGCGACCCACACAGTGTGTTCTGCCGAAACATCGATTGTGCTGATGGTGCCGATCCCTGCCGGGTTCCAGGGCAATGTTGTTGCGTCACCGGAGAGCGCTCCGAACGCGCTCCCCATTCCCATGGCTCGTGCCCCGACACCTATCTTCAGGAATTGTGCCCCGACCGAGCCCGCATTGCGGAATGATTGCGCGTGAACTTCACTGCTGAACATCCAGCATGCGAAGATCGTCAAGAGTAACCCGGTTGTGAGTTTCATCAGTCCTCCATGGAAATCAACTTCTCGCCTCGTAGTCAACACAGAGGCACAGAGAACACAGAGTTCACAGAGTGGTTGTTTTGAATTGCTTTCTCTGTGCTTCTCGGTGCCCTCTGT
>DPLS01000329.1 GCA_003541875.1 Bacteroidota bacterium
CTGAGCGACATCTTCATTCTCGAATACCCCGACCGCGCCGACAACAAGTTCGTAATGATCACCGACGGCGGTATGACACTTGCTCCCGATCTTAGGAACAAGGTAGAGTTGATCAACAATGCCGTGGATGTGGCTCATGCCCTCGGTAATCCAAACCCTAAAGTTGCCGTGCTTTCCGCTACGGAATTCGTCGTTCATAACCTCCCATCAACGCTTGACGCTGCCGCGTTGGCCAAGATGAATGAACGCGGTCAAATAAAGGGTTGCGTGGTTGACGGCCCGCTTGCGCTGGACAATGCGCTCTCGCAGCAGGCGGCGGAGGAGAAGGGAATCAAGTCTTCTGTTGCAGGTCATGCTGAGATTCTCGTCGCTGCAAATATCGAGTCTGCAAACAGTCTTGCAAAGAGCACTACCTACTTTGCGAGTCTCCCCCTCGCTCATGTTATAGTGGGGGGACGGGTGCCGATCCTCATTCCCTCTCGTGCTGACAAGCGTGACGCAAAACTCTTCTCCATTGCGTTGGGGATGATCATGAGCGAGTTCTACAAGTCGATGGACGAAGCCTGATCGTGAACTTGCTGGCTCCTGCCGACAAGTTTCACAACTCCCGCACATCCCGATCATTCCTTCACCCGAAGTGGAGGAAAGGTCGCATCTGCTCACCTGAGCAATAGTAGCCAACAGCACATTCCCATTCCCGCCAAATCCATTCAGAAATGCAAGCAACATGGGCACGATGCTTGCAATTCCAAGGATGACAACTAGAACGCGTTCACTCATGAGACGTTCTGGTTTGTCATGGCACCGGGATCCTTGTTACCAACAATGACTGCAGCAACTTATTGGCAGAACAACAATTTATCGCGATCAGTGAAAAGGCAGTCGTGTGAAGGAGCGGTCTTTGTATTCTCCGAAGGCGCGCCGGCGCGAAATGGAGGATTTCGAAGAGAACCAACCGTACTCGAAGGCACTCCGGGGACAACAATGAAATGGGACGAGTGCCATGAATGATTCATCATCGGTGCCATTCGGTTTGTTCGGTCAAAGCTCTCAGATCAAGAACCCGGTGATTGTCACCAATCCCGACCGGATATTCATCGGGAACAATGTGATGGTCAGAGATGGGGCACGGCTGGAGGCGGTGAAGGAATATGCCGGCGTCGAGCATGATCCCATCCTGAAGATTGGTGATGGCGTCAGCATCGAGTTGTCGGTTCATATCGGTGCCGCGAATTCCGTATGCATCGGGAAGGATGTCATGATCGGAGGCCGCGTCACCATTGTCGACCATGACCACGGGTTCGCTGATCCGACCAAGCCGCCGTCACACCAACCTCTGAACGTCGGGAAGATTCAGATCGACGATGGCGCCTGGCTTGGTGAAAACGTTGTCGTATGCAAGAACGTTCATATTGGTCGACATGCCGTCATAGGTGCGAATTCGCTTGTCACAACAAACATCCCCGCGTATTCAGTGGCAGCGGGAAATCCGGCTCGCGTTCTCAGGAAGTATAGTTCTGAGAAACTTGTTTTCGAAAGGTGTCTGCAACGAATTGCAAACGGCGAATTGGCCGATCTTGAAAGCATCGACCTGCATGCTGGAGGAGAGACCTCACTCCTTCATCAAGTTGATGATATCCTCATGGTGTTGGCCAGGCACCGGCAAACCTTTCCAAAACCGATATATGTCACTCTCTTAACAAACGGGATGGCTCTTGAGGAAAGCACGTTAGCTCTCCTGACATCGGGCACTGCAGTCGATGAAATACGTGTCAGCGTCGACGGTAGCTCGCCTGAGATGTTCGAGTATCTTCGGACTGATGCCACATGGAAAATGGTCTCGGAGAACATCGAGCGCATCTCCCAAGCCCTCAAAAACATCAAGAGCAGAACTTTGTTGCGCATCGTTTGCACCGTTGCACCGGACAAAGCAATGGATGTTGGTTGGATGGATCCTGACTTCAAGGCTGTTATTCAGCTCGCGGATGAACTCGAAATCTGTCATCCGCAAACATGCGAGAGACTGCGGGAGAGGATCGATGGTTTGCCAGCTCACACGAAGCTTGTGAAATGGGATGTTGTTGTGGGTAAGATGGATCAACGAGAGTTGCCCGGAACGAATCATCACGTCAGGTCGTATTCTCTGATACATCATATTCGCGATGCCCGGCTACTTCTTGGGGCATCCAATCAGATGGCAATTTGGGATTGTGCAGTCGATAGCCGCCACGACAGGGTGCTTTTCATGCAGCCTCCGGTGCGTGCGCTATTCACGGTACACGACGGTGCGGAGGGTGCGTTCAAGTTCGCCGTGATGATTCATCCCGATGCATGGGAGAAATCCGCTGCGGGCTGCTCGTTCACAATTACCGTGGATGGAGAAACAAAGCGCATTGTGCAGTCGGCCCCATCGGTGCATTGTGAAGATCGCCATTGGGATGAGCATGTAATTGCTGTGCCTGAGGCTGCTTCCGGCAAGCATGACATTATTCTTGAAACGCAGGGCCTCGGCGGTTCCACGGATTTCCGATGGGCCATCTGGCGCGACCTTGGTTTCTTCCCCGTTGTCCGAACACCAAGAAAGATTCTTGAAAGGAATGCCTGTGAGCAACCTTGACGTCGAAATTCAGGAGGCCGAAGCTCTGGTCGAGCGTGGAAACCTGCACGAGGGTCGTCTACAACTGAGTCTCCTTCGAATCCAATATCCGGAATCGCTAGAAGTGATGATTGACCTTGCCGTCGTTGAGATGTTCCAGGGTAATCTTGATGTTGCACAAGCCCTCCTGATGGAAGTAATCGCACGACAACCTGACAACGAGATCGCTCAAGAGAACTTGGCTCTCATTCGGGCAAAAGATCTGAGTCAACGCAGGATGCCTGCCGACATTGGAACGAAGCACCCCGATTTGTCATCAACGCAAGCTGAGACTCCAGTTGTTCAAACGGGGAAGATCCGGCAGATTGAAAACCTCCTTGGTGACTACACCAGCAGAACACATACCTGGAAAGCCCTCGGTTCGGAACATGTGCTCCAGCAGTTGACATATGGGGATTTCCCACAACGCATTACAATCAGCACCAAGCCGGAGCCTTGCATCCATACCAAAGAAGGATTCCCAATTCCACCTTCGCATCTCACCATGGGATACGGCAGCGGGAATATGGAATCGTACATGGCCTCCGGGCAGTGGTCTCATGATGCTTTGTGTTCTCTGCTGGCCGCACACAATGTCGTGATGATGCCAGGAGACGCAATGCTGGACTGGGGCTGTGCTTCCGGTCGCGTTGTCCAATACTTCCGGGATCTGACGCCCGCTTGCGAAGTATGGGGCGGTGATGTTGATGCACCTTCGATTGAATGGGCGAAGACACATCTTGCTCCACCACTCAGGTTTTTCAACTGCAGCAGTCTTCCGTATCTGCCTTTTCAGGATGGGAAATTCAAGTTCATCTATGCACTTTCTGTCTTCACTCACCTAACGCTGTTCCGTGACATGTGGCTGTTGGAGCTTGCCCGAGTTCTCTGCAAGGACGGCCTCATCATAGTGACGGTGCATGATGAAAACACGTGGAAGTTCTTCAAAGAGAAAAGCATGCCCGGGTGGGTTCCCCCGGAATTGGCTTCGAAAGCGTCACTTCCGGGTGGGTGCATAGAGGTGCGCGGAAGTTTCTGGCATCAGAATTTCACGTTCTTCACCACGGAGTATCTCCGAAGAGTGTGGGGACAGTACTTTGAGATAGCGGAGATTCGACCTCAGAGCGAGAGTTACCAAACAGCGGTGGTACTCCGCAAGAAATCGTAACGATATTCTCATCATCCGGCAGATCGACGAAGAGAGAAACCATGACTGAGACACCAACGCACGAGACGGGAACGAAGACCCGGGTCATCATTTTTCATACGGCCCATCCGTTTTCTCCATCAGGAATCCATAGCGGTGCCGAGATGGGCACGATTCATCTTGCACGTGCATTAGTAAGCCTCGGGGCCGACGTGAAAGTCCTCGGTCGGATTACATCAGGAAGCGGCGACTACGATGGCGTGTGGTATGAGGACATTGGCCAGTCATTCGACATCCGTCTTGGGCTCTCCCGCATCCGTGATGAGGTTGATCTGCTGATATCGATTACGCGTGCCGATGTGCTCGAAGCCTCTCTTGTGTTTCCTGCAATCAAGAAACGAATGCTCTGGATGCAAGACTCGGATATCGCCCTGACACGGGCTGATGCCCCCCGGATCAACGCCTGCACGGATCGTGTGGTATATGTGTCCCTCGTTCTTCGTGAGCTACTTG
The DNA here is from genome assembly GCA_003541875.1 of Bacteroidota bacterium. GTDB lineage: Bacteria > Bacteroidota > Ignavibacteria > UBA10030 > UBA6906 > UBA11986. The sequence continues at coordinate 4,296 of DPLS01000329.1, forward strand.
AGAAGCAGGGCATCGCCCCTGAAAAGGGGGTTGTCATCCACAACGGATACGACCCCACGGTGTTCTATCCGCGCCAGGTGGAAGTGGCCATGAACAGGATCATGTTCGCAGGAGCGCTCGTTCCCGAGAAAGGGATTCTGCTGCTTATTGAGGCGTTCAATATTCTCTCCCTTCGTGACTCCGATACAGAACTATGGATTTACGGTTCGGAAACGTTGTGGGGATACCAGCAGCTGTTTGATCAGAAGCGAATCACTTTTAACAATCCCCGTATTCACTTTGCAGGCAAAGTAACCCAGCAGCAGCTGGGAGAAGCCTACTCGCGAGCATCTCTTTCAGTTATACCTTCACTGGCAAGCAAGAGGCTTGATCCATTCCCCTTGACTTCCATCGAAGCACAGGCAAGCGGATGTCCAGTTGTTGTTTCGAACTGCGGTGGTCTTCCCGAAGGAGTTGTGGATGGTATCTCCGGTGTAGTCTTCAAAGGGGAAAATGCCAATCATCTTGCTACCGTACTTGAAGAACTTCTCTCCGATCCTGCTGAACTCAGCCAAATGCGTCGGGCGGCGGTTGATCATGTTCAGGGTTGTTTCACGTGGGAGTCCATTGCCCGCCAGTTTCTCGACGCGGCGAAGAATTCACCTTCCGGGGCACTTCATGCCATCACAACCCCGCGGCCGGGTTCTTCGCAGGGGTCGAAGAACATTCTCGTGGTCTACGAACACCTTCCGGCATTTGACCGAACAGGAGGCGACTTCTACGCGTACAGTTTGTTTCGATCAATTCTGGCAGCCGGCCATAAGATAACGCTAGTGGCAAGGGATACGTTTGCTGATCCGGGGATGACCGAACACTACCGAAAGGAATACGCTCGGCTTGGTATTGAAGTCCACTGCCTTGAACAGATCCAGAATGTCAACGGGGACCTTCAGCGGTTTACGATCAAGATGGTGGAAGAAGTTGTAGCCGGACGTCGCTTTGATTCGGTTCTGATTTTCTGGTGGCACATAGCGCAACAGTTTAGCCAGCAACTTCGCAATCTGCTTCCCGCGGCCCGCATTGTGGTGAACTCTGTTGATATTGCATACATGCGATTGCTCAGACAGGCAGCCCTGCATGACAATGTTGAAGAATGGTACGAAGCAGCAACAACCAAACGCAATGAACTGGATGCATATGCAATGGCTGACGTCGTACTTGCTATTACAGAGGATGATGAGGCAGTTCTCAAGAAACACCTGCCCGGTAAGTGCACCGCGGTTGTTCCATACATCCACACGCTTGACCCATCTACGAAAGGATACGCCGAACGGCGTGATCTTGTCTTCGTTGCCTTCTTTGAACATCGGCCTAATGCCGATGCAGCGCAGTTCTTTGTTTCGAAGATCTTTCCGCTGGTGCGGAAGCAGCTTCCTGGAATCATGCTGTATCTTGTCGGAAGCGCACCACCTGCGGAAGTGAAAGCGCTGGCGTGCAAGGATATCATCGTGACAGGTTTTGTTCCGGAACTCAAGCCATACCTACAGCAAGCACGTGTCTCGATTGTCCCAATGCGGTATGGTGCTGGAATGAAAGGAAAAATTGGACAGTCGTTGTGCGAAGGAGCGCCCGTAGTAACAACGTCAATCGGCGCTGAGGGAATGAATCTAAAGGATGGAGAGCACGTTCTCATCGCGGATGGTGCTGAAGCGTTTGCTAGTGCTGTCGTTCGTCTTTACAAAGACCAGTCCCTCTGGGAGGCGATTGTTCGCGGAGGACGTCAGATTGTGCATGAGCGTTGGTCGGAAGAACGTGTCGGTGCCCGGCTTCTTGATTCGCTTTTGGAGACGGAACGATCCAACGAGAGAAAAGAGGCAGATCGTCGTTTTCCGATTATCGATGAGGAAGAGAAGTTATCGATTGTCGCGACAGGTTACGATTGGTACCAGCAGAAGTTCAAAGAGTCTGCGCTGGCGGTGTTTGCAGAATCTGTGAAGCGATACCCTGATTTTGCAAGTGGCTACATTGGTCTTGCAATGTGTCCATATGCCGAGAGGAGATTTGACGAAGTATCCCGCCTTGTTCTTCTTGCCAGGGAACGGTCAACGGAGAGTTCGGGCGTCATTACGTGGGAGGCATTGGCCTTGAAGGGGTGGGGAAAGATGAAACCTGCCGTGGCAAAACTCCGCCAGGCTCTTTCCCTCCAACCATCCAATGCTCTTGCTCTGCGGACGCTGGCTGATCTCCTGCTCAAAGAAAGCCGCCCGAAGGAAGCGTTCGAGAATTATCGTCAGCTCCTGCAAAAATACCCGGCGGATATGGAAGCCCTAATGAAGACTGCCGAGATTGCCAGGGAGGCGGGTCAGCATGAGTCGGCCGTCAACTTGATGCAGGGGGCATTGCGTTCGGCGCAACGCACCAATGACATCACAGCGATACGACAGATTGGTCAATCGCTCCAGGAGTTTTCATCAGGTGCTCGGCATCGCGGTAATGGTAAGAGGTCCGCTCCAGCTAAGCATGCAGGGCCGAAGATTGAGAAGAAAGAGGACACTCTGTCTTGCATTGCGGAGAAGCTGACACCGACTTCGGCGGAACGACCCAGTGGATTAGCCGCACGATCGAATCGTCCCTTACTTACGTCAATTATCATCCTTACATATAACAACCTGGACTTCACAAAGAAGTGCATTCAGTCGGTGCAGAGGAATACCAGGGCTCCCTATGAGATCATTGTTGTCGATAATTGCAGCACAGATGGGACGCGCCGCTGGTTGGAGGAAATGAGAGAAAAGGAGCAGCTCCATTGCTGCATTCTCAACGAAGAGAATGTCGGGTTTCCCGCGGGCGTCAATCAGGCAATCAATCGAGCCCCGGGGGAGTACATCCTCCTTCTCAACAACGATACCATCGTGACCAAGGGTTGGCTTAAGAGGATGATTGATGTTGCTGAATCGGATCCGGCGATTGCTATTGTGGGTCCGATGAGCAATCTCGTGAGCGGTGTTCAAATGGATACAACCGCAAAGTACAAGGATATCGCGGGCATGCATGAACACGCCGCCGCGCTTGCACGGGTGAACAAGGGAGTGACACTTGCTTCCCCGCGGGTTGCTTTCCTCTGCACGCTGATAAAAACGCAACTGGTCGACACGATTGGCGGTCTCGACGAACGATTCACGCCGGGCAATTTTGAAGATGATGATTTCTGTCTGCGTGCTCAGTTGGCAGGGTTCAAGACAGTGGTTGCAAAGGATGTGTTTATTCACCATTTCGGCTCGAAGAGTTTTGGTGCCGACGGTCGGGAGGCATACGCGAAGAGAATTGAGACGAACAGGAAGGTATTCGCAGAAAAGTGGGGGGCTGATCCGATTGAGATCTGGAAGGAGAAGAAAGAGTTCAGGAAGCGAAACATGCGTTATCCCTTGAGCAAAGACGAGGTCGTGCAGCACTTTGAGCGGGCGAAGATTCTTATTGAAGAAAAGGAACTGGCGCTCGCTTTGGTTTCTCTGAAAAAGGCCATCGAATGCTTTTCATCATCGGAACGAAGGGGGAATGGAATTGAGTACTCTGACCTTCTCAACGCCACGGGCAATGTTGCACTGGCGGTAGGTGAGCTTGAGACTGCTGAGTCGTGTTTCAGGCGGGAACTCCGCCACTCGCGGGATCCTCTGAGGGCAGAGGCAGCGTTGGAGAAAGTGCGTCGTGCT
>DPLS01000081.1 GCA_003541875.1 Bacteroidota bacterium
GATTCTCGTCGATGTTGAGCTTGACGATCTTGACCTTTCCGGCGTATTCCTTGGACACTTCATCCAGGATCGGGGCGATCATGCGGCAAGGCCCGCACCATTCAGCCCAGAAGTCCACCAGCACGGGGATAGTGTGGCTTCGGTTGATGACGTCAATTTGAAAATCAGAAATCTCGTAGGTCATGTGCTCCATCCTATGCATCCTGGTCCTACTCTCCATAGTATGAAAAATCTCGACAAGAGGAAACACAACCGTGGGGGTTGTCGTCGGTGCTTGACTCTTTCCCGACCTTGCTCGCCATTACCGAGCATGAGAAGCTTCCTACGCTGACCTGTCCGTAGTGCGGCAGCAAGAAGACTGTGCCGCACTCGTCAGAGCCGATGGTGATTACTTCGAAGAAGAAATTAAGGTTGAGGAGCTTGTTGTTTCCTCGGGCGGTGATCGAGGATTTGTTGGACGTTCAGAACTCCCAGGACAGCCAAGGCCTCCGACCATGCCTGGTGCGGACACACTCCCGCAGGTTCGCATCGCTCACCGTGCAGCACCTCGGGAATGTAACCCAAGGCGAACTTCTTGTAGAGCATCAGAGTTGCCCGAAGGTGTCTGAGTCCCTCTTCGCGCAAGCCGTGCCTCAACTCTGCAAGGGCAGTCCAGCCGGTGAAGAGCGGCCAGATGCTGCCGTAGTGGTAACCTTCGGGCTTGTACATTGGATCGTTGTTGGCGATCATCCGTGCACCCCAACCGGTTGAGAATGCTTCGGAGGCAATCTCACGCAAACACTGCTTTGTCTTCCGTGGGTCGGTGAGGCCGAAGTACATGGCGACAGTAGGGAGGATGGTCTGTGCCGTATTGAAGGTCCCGTCGGCATTCCTGGCAAAGTTGAACCACTCCGTTTCGGGATTCCAAAACTCCTGGTTAATGATGCGTTTGATCTGCGCCGCTTCTCTGTTCCATGCTCGTTGATTCTTGCTCATCTTTATCTGTTTGGCGATGTAGCTTGCCTCTTCCAACGCTGCTGCCCAGCATGCATTGAGGTAGAGTTCCGCGTGAGAAGGGAAGAGTGGTCCGCCTTCGATCCAGCCATGACCGATATCGGTATTCTCAATAAGGTGGTCGCCGTCGGTATCGGTTGAGAAACAGAATTCAAGGGCTTTCAACAATCGGGGGAATTCCCTTCTGACGAATTGCTTGTCGTTGCTTGTCCGAAGGTAGCGTCCCATCAGCACGATGTACAAAGGCGTTGCATCTGCAGCATCGTAGTGGACGTGGCCGCTCGTCGTGATCTCATGAGCGATCTTACCTGTGATATCCTGATATGAGCCGAGGAACTCCAGAACTCCGCTCACCTTGGCCACATCACCGTATGCCAGCATTGCAAGCGCTGTCCACACGCTATCGCGTCCGAAGTACCATGCATACCCCGGCCGTCCGCTGATGGCGTGGCCGCCGCTCCATCCTGATCGAGTGGTTGCATATCCGGCCATGAGTGATGTGCCGACGTTGGGAGTCTCGACGAAGAAACGGTCGGTTGCGACAAGGGCCCACTTGTAGCTCTCATCCAATTCACTGCTTACGATTGCGACGTTGGCCGATTGAGTGAGGAGCGATCTGAAATGGGTTGCCTGCTCATTCAATCGGGCCAACGGGTTTGGACAGATTCGTTTGTATGCTGCGATGGCTTCGCGTTCACTCACGGATGATCCAGCGAATGCGATCGTGTTTCCTTCACCTGCATTGAGGACATACCGCAGACCAAGGGCAACCTGCACGTTCTCCGTTGGCGAGCCGACCAACCGACCCGCACCTTCTTTGATTTCAGCATACCGTCCGATGATGTATTCCGCTGGCTGAGAAGAACTGCCGACTATCGACGTTCCGTTTGCTGACTCGGTGTGAACAACCGCCGCCTGCAATCCGTCATCCCATGCGTAAGACAGTGACCCCGTTGCCCGGTCCGAGAGTGGCCACATGATTCGCAGATCAACGCATGCCGTCAGGATAATCTCTACGGGTTTGCTTCCGGTAACTTCAAAATGTATAGCACCGCTTGGCAGTCCGAAAGAAGCGAATGTAGTCTCCTCAATCGCCATCCCATCGATGGTGAACATGCGAGTAAGTGACTCTGGCCTGACTGTAATCCTGGGCTGGAGAGTGTCAGCCCACCTTGTTTCTCTGTCTCCAATCTTGAATCCGATTCTCATGTCCTTGAGAGTCCGGAAAGGATGGGCCCAAACCTCTTCAATACCCGAATTCTCCGTACCCATGACAAGGATTCGCCGTCCGCCAATGTCGAAGAAGTTCCCGGTCGCCTGCTCACGACTGAGCAAAAGGCCACTGGATTTGGGTTGCCAGCGCTCAGGTCGTGCTGTGAATGGTTTTGATTTCCGTTGGATCCAGTCCACGGTACGTCCCGAGAATGACCAGTAGGTTTGCCTCGCAGGTGGAGGGACGGCTCGTCGAGTTGCCCCGCGAGGGTGAACGCCGAGATACTCCAGACAATTCGTCGTGAACAGCTCAAGGTGTGGTCTGAACCTGTTCCCCTCGTGAGCAAAGAACATGAACGATCCGACAGTGAGAATTCTTCCCTTTCCCAGCTCGTATTCGATCACGATTCTTTGGTGTTCGTTGAGTTTGATGTACTCACGCTCAACAGCGACAACTCGGCCGTGCTTCGGTATGACCGGTTCCTCATAGAACGCCGCTGCAAACTGGCTCTCAGAAGTTGGGTTCCAAAGATACGCAGCTCCGTGCAAGCCGTTGAAGATGGGATGTCCTTGAAAGCTGCTCAACCCCCTGATATCGGGATAATTCTCGGCCCAGCATCTGCGGTTCCATTGTCCCTTCTCCACAAAGTTCGGTCGGGTTTCCTCCGCACCAAGATCAACGATGTATTGTGCTGCCAAAAGGGAGAGTAGGAGCGTGCCGCCGCGCTGAACGTAATTTCTGACTGAAGTGATGACGAACGGGTCTAGAGCAACGGTAGGCAGGCTGGTTGAAGAATCGTAGTGCCACCAGAGAGCGGAGAATTCGTTTAGCTTGGCCGGTTTTGTCGGGAGCTGTCCAAATGGGAAGAGAGTATTCTTGAACTGTTCGCATGAGATGAGGAATTTCCATCCTGCAGCCTCTTCATGAGAGAAATTACCGGCATCAGCGACGAGGTATCCAATCTTCTTCACTTCAATTCAACCTGCATCATGTAGTTCCGCTCGCACAATTCATCCCACACCCAACGGTCGTCCTTTGTTTGGACGCCAAGACGGACGCCAAGTTTCTTGCCGTGATGCAGATTCAATCCGCAGAGGTCATTTCGCGAAATGCACATCGTGAGCGTGCTATAGCCGTCATTGAGACTCGTCTGATCGATTTGCAGGGTGTTTGATGAGAGGATTTCTTTTCTGTCAACAGGAGGATTGGTCCAGCTTGAACAATCTCGAAGGTAGTAGTCGATCACCTTCGTGGAGTCACCGGCACATCGAACTCGAACCTGGAAGTTGTCAAAGCCGTGGAACCAACCATCGCAATTTGCATCAATCTGCACAAGTACACTGGCTGTGTCGGGGATGTGGAATAAGAAGCATAGTGTGCTATCATCCCACCCTGTGGAAGCACTCGCATACACGTTCCCATCGTTGCCGAACATTCCGCTGCGGGTGAACATGAGTGTATTCCCGGAGTTCATCTTGTGAATTGTGGGAATCATGGAATAGAGTGGTTCAGGATCATGCGCGTCGTCTATTCCATCCTGGTCAGTGTCCTTCACGTCGAGTCGAGTGCCCTTCGACGTTCCCGTCATCACCTCCTGCAGGTCATTCAGTCCATCTCCATCAGTGTCTTTTCTTGTCGGATCACTGCTGAGTCGCTTCTCATCGAACGGCAATGAGGGATCATTGTCTGGGACACCGTCGTGGTCGAAGTCTTTTGTCTGCGCGAGCGTTCCGAACTTGAGATTCAGCCACCAGGCCAGTTCCGCGTTGCGAATGATATGGGCATTGAAGTCGAAGTCCTCACCAAACCTACCAGGCATCTTCCACGGTTGGTCGGCGTGATAGTATTCGGGATAGCCGCTGGCCTCCATCAGCGCGTCGATCTGATGGTGGAATTCGTGCGTAATCAGCCAATCCTGTCGGCTAAACCTGTCCTGGAACGGATTGCCTGTGTAGCCAGTGGTTTTTCCATACTTCCACGGTGCAGGAACGCCGTTCGTTCCTCCACCGAAGGCCTGACGAATGTTGATTGAGTCTGTTATGGTGGGATCACTCAGGGCACTTTTGCGCCGGGGGGGGTAATTGACCCC
>DPLS01000198.1 GCA_003541875.1 Bacteroidota bacterium
GCTTGCTTCGATTTTTGTACACGACCCTCCGTGTGATCGTAGTACTCCCAGTAGATATTAGAATGCAGAAATCCGAGCTTCGCAAATGCCTTGGCAAAGGTCGGATCCAGATCGACAGCTCGCTGGAACATCTGTTCCGCCATACGAAAGTCCTCTTCCGCGGTACCGCGGTAAAAATATTCGTTGCCGCGGAGATAGGAGTCGTACGCCTCGGCGTTGTTCGTCGGCACAGTCTCGAGCGAATGTTTCTCAGGTTGAAGCAGAGTAACGTCAAGTGCGCTTGCAACCTGTCCGGCGATGTCCGATTGGAGTTTGAACGCGCTTGCAAACACGGCCTCGGACGGTTGTGACCACATCTGCGTGCCATCGACAATGTTGATGAGCTGCGGAGTTATACGAACCCGCGTTGCACCTCCTGAAGTTTCCCATCGAACCGTTCCTTGAAGTGCGAAAGACACACCAAGTTCTTCACCAATTTGTTTTATTGGCTTGGTTGTTTTCTTGTATTGCATCGCACTCGAGCGGGCTATAACTCCAAGCCCGGAGAGTCCGGAGAGTTTGCTGGTGATTTCTTCTGTGATTCCATCGGCAAAGTACTCCTGCTCAGATGCACCAAGATTCTCGAATGGAAGTACAACCAACATCTTCCGTGCAGATGGTTGCTCCGTCTTCTGGAATGGTCCGTTTCGGAAGACCAGCACTGCAACCACGGCAATCGCAACAATGCCACCTATACCAACCCAGAGCCTTGTCTTGGATGATGGCTTTGGTCTTGGCGGAGAAGCGAAACGAGGTGCGCTGCTTTCAGGTCGGACGATGCGGCCAGATTGTTTCTGGAGGAGTCGCAACTCGCTCACCATATCGTCAACATGCTGATATCGATCTGCGGGATCTTTCTCAAGAGCACGATGGACGATACGATTCAGGTCGGCAGGTGTATCCTGACGATGCTTCTCGATGGAGTCCGGTGCCTCATTCACGATCGAATACATGATTGCAGCATCGTGCTCACCGCGGAACGGCAATTTCCCCGTCAACATTTCGAATACAACGACCCCGAAGGAGAAAATATCCGAGCGCGCATCGGACTCATCCCCTTGAATCTGTTCCGGTGCCATGTATGCGAGCGTTCCGACAGTCGAACTTGTCTTAGTCAACTTCAGGGAGCCCTTCAGCTTGGCGAGTCCAAAATCCATGACCTTCACGCGTCCATCGGTGGTCACCATGACGTTTTCACTTTTCACATCGCGGTGAACGATGCCTTTGGCATGTGCTGCTTGCAGAGCCTCGCCAATTTGGACCGCATATCCAATCGCTTCGTCCAGTTTGGCCACAGGAGCTTTCTTGCGAAGCGTTACGCCATCAACGTACTCCATCACGATGAATTGCTGCCCCCTTGCCTCCTGAATGTCAATCACGGAACAGACATTGGGGTGATTCAAAGCCGCAGCAGACTTGGCTTCCTGTAAAAACCGTGATTGTTCCGCTTCGCTTGAGGTAAGGTGATGTGGAAGAAACTTCAGTGCGACGAGACGGTCAAGCTTTGTGTCCTCGGCCTTATAGACCACTCCCATGCCTCCCTCGCCCAACTTCTCAACTATTCTGTAGTGAGAAATCGTTTGCCCTATCATGAAAAGCCTTTCGTGTAGTTCCCGCCGGAAAACGGCGGGATTCTGAAAACCGCAGCCACGCGTTGAGAATCACTCGTGGGCGGTTTTCGAACGTCGCCGAGCATCTCAATTATCTTGTAATGGGAGATTGTTTGACCAATCATCAATTCCGTCTCTCTCTTGGTATGAAAATGATTTTCTGAATAGGACTTGTCGTCACGCGATTCCCAAACTCAATGCTGAGTCCGACCGCCGCAACAACATCCACATTGATCACGCTTCCACCCCACGTGCACCCGGCGATAGTGGTCTTCACGGGGTTGCCACCATCCTGATCAAACCATCCGCCAGACACTTTGAAGAAGCGCTGTTCGTCTACACGGATGCTGTAGAGTGAGTTACATGTTCTCACATACACGACATCCCCAATCCGAAGATCTTCCCTCCGCACCGCGTGAAGGTGTTCGGACTGCTGAACATGATGATTCAGATTGTACGTGCCAAGGTTCATCCGATTCCTACTTGAATGCCTTTCCTGCCAGCATATCAAAATGTTCTACCGTAGGGTCTTCACTTGTTGCTGCCAGTCCGCCCTGAAGTTTCTGTTCCTCGAGCTTCCAACGGTAGAGCTCCGAGAGCGTTCCCTGCTGAGATTCCAGCAGACGCGCAAACAGTCCGCTCTTCTCATAATTCTCAGCATCCTCTTTGCTTTCCCAGCTTGTCACAGAGAGGACTTCGTCCATTTTCCCTGAACGTTTAGCAAGATAGATATACCGACAGCCTTTGACGTTGCGAAGTGTGGGGATGACCTGCTCCCGATAGAGTTCCTCAAACTCTTCGAGTCTGCCGGGACGAAGCTTTAGCGACACGATCCGCACCCACATGGGACCGCGTCGTTCCTGCTGAGGTGCAGGCACGTCGCTTCGTGTAGAAACAGGGTATGAGCTTACAACGGGTTCCTCTGGGATCGGAACATATTCGAGGGTGAGATCCTTTGACAGTTGGAGTCTCGACTCTGAAGACTCCAGGAGGAAAGGATGTGTCTCATCGAGAAGAGTTGTGAACAATCCGTTGCGTTCGTACGCTTCGGCATCCGCTTCACTGTCCCATAGCGTTAATGAGATGCACTCTTCGGGGTGATGGACGCTCTTCATCAATCCGGCATAGCGACAACCGGGGATTCCTTCCAGTGCCACAATGATACGTTGCCGATAATGATGTTGCAGTCCCTCGGTCTGCCCATCCTTGACTTTCACCTGAACAAGGCGCATGAACATAATCATCGCTCTCTTTCACTTACGTATTCAGTGCAGTGCAATCAGGTCGTGATATCCCGAAGCGTACAAAGAACTATGTGTCAGCTGGAGATGACACAAAAGGTAGCAAAGCGTTGGTAAGAGACACCCTGTCTACGCAAAACTTGCGAGAGCAGCCTTGCGCGTATCGTGCACATCGAACACCAGTGTGAGTTTTGTGATCACAAAGATGCTGTCGATCTTCTTGTTGATGCCGCACAGTTTCAACTGCCAGTTCCTGCGCGCATAGCTTGTAAATCCTTGCATCAATACTCCAATGGCGGTACTATTAAGATACGTTACCCCGCCAAGATCCAAAATCAGTTTGCTGTATTCACGATCGACAAATCCCGCAATGGCCTTGCGGAGCGCGTCTGTTTCTTCACCGCCAACAAGGGAACCCTTCACTTCAATCAACCCCACTCCTCCATCGAGCGTTGATGTTCTCACCGACATAGTGCCTCCAAATGATATTCGAACAAGTTAGTCATTCCTTGAGTTCTTGTTATGGAACGCTGGCGAACATACAATCTCTAGGGTGTTGATCGCCGATCAACCCCGGTTCCTCTTTACAACCATGAGTGTGATATCATCCATCTGCGGGGTCGCACCCGCATGGGATCTAATAGCATCGACAATCGATTCGATCAACACAGAGGCGCTCTCATCCTCGTGGGACATGATCACCTCCTGCAATCGTTCGTCCCCGAACTGCGCCTGATCAGCGTTCATTGCCTCAGTGACGCCATCTGAAAAAACGACCATGATGTCTCCGGGATTCAGCGCGACAGTATCGTTCTGAAACGGAAACTCTTCGAGCATGCCAAGCATGATGCCGCCCGTGCTCAACCTGAGCACGGCTCTTTTCGCCGACACAATGATCGGGTGTTCATGGCCGGCATTTGCGTACAGTAGCGTATGATCACGCAAGTCAAGTATGCCGTAAAACAACGTCACAAATTTCTCCGCACTCGTACTCTGAAACAGCAGCCGGTTAGATCGACTTGTACACTCCTGTGCCGTGAGTCCCATGAGCGCGTGGCTCCGTAGCGTTGCCTGGACATTCGACATGAGCAGCGACGCGGGTAACCCCTTGCCCGAAACATCTCCAAGGCAAAAAGCAAGACGATGTTCATCAATCTGAATGAAGTCGAAATAGTCCCCTCCAACACTCTGGGCGGGGATGCTCTTCCCCGCGATATCGTAGCCTGCAACTGCAGGCGCCCATTTGTGTCGGAGCTCT
>DPLS01000415.1:0-1268 GCA_003541875.1 Bacteroidota bacterium
ACCAACCGTATCGTGAACTTGTTCAGTCCGCTGTTCATGATCTGCATGCTTCCGGTGTTGCTCATTTCCCTCGGTCGGAACACCCGGCTACCGAGTCCATCCGTCAGTTCATACGATGATGTTCCTTTATTGATTTTCCATGACACTGTCAATGGGTATGCATCCGACTGGATCTTCACGGGAAACTCCAGCTCTTCCTTCATTCTTACTGCGTGCGTCTGTGCCAACGATCCGCCCTCAACTGTCTCAAACCGCGCATCAAACGCTCCAACCGGGGGTAATGGTGGCATCGCATACTTCTCCACTGCGATCTCGTTCTTCGCATCCGCTCCAAAGTACAATGTCTGCGATACACCTCGACTGTCAGTGATCGTTACACTGTTCAACAACTCCGAAACCTCTTTCCCTCCAGCCTCTGGTTTGCTCGGAGCCAACGGAGACGCGTTCGTGAAGATGAGTATGCCACTCGTCGTGGTGCCCACTTTCACCCAGTAACCATGTCCCAGCGAAAGCGTCGTGGTCTGTTGGTAGCTGGAACCATTCCAACCCCACCAGATCGCTCCGTTCAACAAACCCGGAGGAACGGATGTAACCGCACTTATCGGTATCGGATCGGACAGCGTACCAATCATCCTCCAACCGCCCGTGCCTATAGCAAGCGTGTCTAGAATGTCACGCGTACCAGTGGCTGATTCCGGATGAGGGTTCGGAGTTGCCGGGAACTTGTTCCAGTAACCCTGCATGTTCGCCAGGGAGTATACCTGAGCATAGCTTGAACCATTCCAACCCCACACATAACCAGATGCAATGCCTGTCGGGAAGATCTGCAGCGGTGCGTTACCAGGCGTCGGGTTCCTCACCGGCAGCGACACCATGTCCCACCCACCCGACAGAGAAAAATTCACACTCAAAGTCGAGCTGACGCCTGTCCCGGAGACGGAAACCGAATGCGGTGAGGATGGAGCGTTGTCAAAGAACACAACGCCGCCATTCTGCGTCCCAATCGAAGTCGGACTGAACACAACGGCAAACTTCGCATTGCTGCCTGCACCAATCGTGCGGCTGCCGGAGGGAGTTACCAAATACTCTCCGGAAACTATTCTTACAGAATCGATTACCAGGGTAGCCGTGCCAGTATTCGCCACGGTAATCGTGTCGCTGGCGCTTGCACCCACAGAGACGTTTCCAAAGGTAAGCGGATTCGGTGACCCCGAGAATGCCGCCTGAACACCTGAACCTGTCAGATGCACACTGTCTGGAGATGTCGT
>DPLS01000415.1:1566-3099 GCA_003541875.1 Bacteroidota bacterium
ACGTCGGAGTGAACGTCACCGAGACCCGAAGACTGTCACCCACAGGAAGAATTGTGGCAGAGGTCGGTGTTGCGCCAAATTCACCGCCGTACACCCGGATCGAATCGATGTGCAACGTGAGAAGTCCAACACTCCTGACTTTGACCGTGTCAGCGGTGGAGCTGTTCACCAATCTGCTGCCGAAACTCAGCGTCGCTGGCGTGACAGTCACACCTGCCGCCGGCAGAGAAATGGTCTGGAATGACCACGGCAAACTGAACGCGCCCCAGCCGACTGCATTATTCGCTCGCACACGCCAGTAGTAGGTCGTCGAATTCGCCAGCGCACCGACCACGCACGAAGTATCGGTTAGTGTTGAGTCGACAATGATAGAGGAAACAAACGTCGGGTCGGGCGAAACCTGAATGCGATAGCCGGTTGTGTTGTAGTTGGTTCTCCAGAGCAACGCTTGACTGAGCGGAATTCCCGTAGAGCCATTCGTGGGTGACGCAAGGGTGGGAATGCCGGGCGGCATCGGCGTTTCAACACCCGTGCTGCTGAAGTCCCACTTTCCGCTGCCTGCATAGCTTGAAATAAGCGTGGGGAGTGTCGCCGGATCATCCAGGCTGTACCCGTAATATACCGACGGGTCAAATGCAGTTCCCCGTGTTTGGTAGGGTCCACAATTGACGAACACATTGTTCCTCTCAACAACATCACCGGGAATGCTTCCATCGCGGCTGGTATCCATCGGCAGCGGCACGTTTTGGAAGTAGTTGCCTTCAACAAGTACATCCGCACCATCGTTCGACGATACCCCGTACAATCCAATCTTCCTATAGTAATTGTTGTAGACATGGGCCTTCCCGTACCGAACTCGAGGATGCCGCTGCTCCGTGCTGTCGAAGTAGTTGTGATGATATGATACCTTCATCGTGACATCCGAAGTCTGACTGTCCGAGTGCCCCATCAGACAGAGTTTGTTGTGATTGTAGAAATGATTCCACGACAAGGTGACATACGAAGCGGTGTGAGTGACATCCAGGGCGCCATCGTAGCAGTTGGTAATCGTATTGTGATCAAACCAGAGATGATTCCCTGTGCCATCAACATTGCGGGCCTGCACTGTGATTCCGTCGATTGGAGAGTTTTGTATCTTCAGGTTCCGAATGATGATGTTCTTTGAACCAACAACATTGAACCCAAAGCCGGACAGTGTCGCATCCACCCCCACACCGATGATCGAGATGTCATAGACATCTTTCACGTCACACTTATCAGTGACAACGGTCCCCGGTGTGAGAGTTCCAACAACATACACAATCAAGGGGGGAAAATTGAAGGTGCGGGGGTCGGGGTCTTCGCGCCTCTTCATGAGATTCCCCAGATCATCTGAATTGGTGACATAGACCGTTTGGGAACCGGGGCCAGTGCCACCTGTCGTCCCATTAGGATACGTGAAGGCACCAACTGCGGCAAAGCCCTTCGGCGCTGCCTCGTAGGGGAACGCTCCAAATCCCGGGTCGGCAGGCATCACACCAATTTCAGTCTGAT
>DPLS01000161.1 GCA_003541875.1 Bacteroidota bacterium
CGTTTCAAAAGCCGCAGGGACGATCAGCACGGCTGTGCCCCCATATTTCGATCCAGCGCTCATCTCTACGTTCCTCCTCTACGACTATGTCTTCTGGTACACCGATCAGTATCCGAGTCTCGGGATTGCTCAACGGACGCTGTTCCTTTACTTGCAAAACGGCGGCAAGGTTCTTTTCTCAACGACATTTTTGAATGGGACAGATCCTCGCGGCGCACTGAATGATTTTGCGCCGATCGATAGCGTGTGCAGTGCCGAGCTGGCGGGAACACATCCGCTCCCTTCTCCGGGTGACAACAGGATTCCTCAAAACTATACTCTGTATGCCGACAGTAGCGTTCCAACGAATGTTTATCCGCAACTCGCGTTCAACTCAACGCCAGGAGGCCAAGCGCATAACATTTTCATGCGTGATGTGTATAAGCGTTCGGATGCGAGGGTGATCTACCGCCTCCAGGAAGATGCCAGGCCAACGCGACGCTACAATGCAGTTGATCCAACAGGCGGTGCCGATACGCTCCGTCCGAAGATTGCAGTAGTTGATGGCGCCGGAACAATCGTCTTTTTTGGCCTGCCGCTCCATCTGCTGAACAATACGGACCCGCAGTATGGCAATCCAGAAGGGTTGGTGGCATTTTTCAGAAAGATCTTCACGCAGCACTTCAGTCGGTTCCACAAGGTAGACCGCCGGAGATTCTAATGGCTCGGCTTCAGATATTTGTCGTCGTTCTCTTTCTACTGCTCCCACGAGCGAGTGCCCAATCGCCCGGTGATAAGGGAAGGATAGAAGCGCGAATCACTGAGGCGACGACAGGTGAGGGCCTACCCGGTGCAAACGTCGTGATTAAGGGGACATACTATGGTGGCTCAAGCGACCTGGATGGCAAAGTGCGGATCGAGAAGGTGAACCCAGGGCTCTACACGGTTGAGGTATCATTGCTCGGCTACAAGGTTGTCCAGATCACCAGTTTCAAGGTCGAAGCGGGAAAGACGGCAGTCTTCAACGCGAAGATGGAAGAGACGATTCTCTCCATCGGGCAGGACATCGTTGTCATAGGCGAGAAGCCGATGTTTGATATTGAGGAAACGGCAAGCAAGCGAAGTGTTGGACAGGCCGACATTGAAGTTGCGGCGTTGAAGAGCGTCCAGAGCATCGTTGCGCTACAATCAGGCGTGACAGAGGCGGACAACGAAATCCATATTCGAGGCGGTCGCGCAAATGAGAACGCCTATCTCGTGGATGGAGTTTCAGTTCAAGACCCACTGGCTGGCAAGGGATTCGGACTCCAGATCAGTCCAGGCGCTATTCAGGAAATGGAAGTGTTGACGGGGGGATACAATGCTGAATACGGGCAGGCCACGTCGGGCATAGTGAACATTACCACGCGGGAAGGATCTGAGAAGTACTCAGGGGGGTTCTCCTACAAAACTGATCATTATGGCTTCAATGATGAATCACGGGGTAACTGGAACACCGATATCTATGATGCAAATTTGAGCGGCCCCGAGCCTGTGACACGCTACCTGCTGCCAGCAATCGGAATAAATATTCCGGGACAAATGAGTTTCTTCGGAACCCTGTTCACGAACCTCAGTGATGGGTACCTGAGATGGACGGAGGTCATCGGCGCAGAAAACCGCCCGCAAGGCTATCAATCACTCACATCGCATTCGCTCTATTCGTCCACCAATCCAACGATCTTCGGCTCATACAATTCCTCTCCCCGGCGGAGCAACAACTATTCGGCGCTGGCAAAATGGACCTACAAACCCACCGGCACGATCAAGATCTCGTATACCTACAATGAGTCGCTGGTCATAGACCAGAATACACAGACGGTACAGTCGACGCTGGAGCATGTAGAGCCTAACCCGGGCTATCAGTACCTCTTCCAGTATATTCCGGACAGCGCGGCGACGTACACGCAGAACAACATTCAGCATTCATTCTCGTGGACACACACGCTGAGCAGCAAGACGTTCTATGACGTACGTTTGAGCAGATATACGGCCCATGTCCGGGGTGATGCGAACGGCAGGGATTTTCGTACGTATCGGGCGCCGCAGGATATCGTGACATATCCCATTCGCTATTCGCCAGATCCACCGATCGGAGACACAATCAACGTTGTGGCGGGTGATGGCTTTTACGATCTTGGTTCACCCACGTCCTGGCGTGATCACTTCATCGAAGAATACACGTTCAAGTTCGACCTCACGAATTTCTTTTCGGAGAAGAACAAGTTCAAGACGGGTATTGAGATGCGTTTCCAGAATCTTCAGATCGCCGAAGTCGTTCGTCCGTGGGTGTTAAACTCGGTAGGCCCTCCAGGGTCTGACTACGACGTGTACTCAGTAAGTCCTGCCCTCGGCGCTCTGTACGCGCAGGATAACTTCACGTTGAGCGGCATGATTCTCAATTTCGGTCTTCGCCTCGACTACTGGTTCCCGGGCGAGTATGTGGATGATATTGCGAATGACCAATCGGACTCGCTGATCGTTTCGCGGGCTCTCCG
>DPLS01000041.1:0-3416 GCA_003541875.1 Bacteroidota bacterium
GAAACTTGTTCGTGTGAGCTTCAAGGAATCGACCACTACGCTACCGCAAAGCCTTTGCCTTGCTAATGCAAACATGGAGGTCGGAGTGCTTACGAGCTGCGCTCTCGTGCCTATCGATGGGGAGTTTCTGGCTCTTGCCGTTGTTGCCAATGAAAAAGTAATGAAAGGAGATGTCTTATTTCTTGTGAATCATTCCCATGACAACAAAGGAATTGTTACAGAAACCTTCGAGTGGAAACGAGCTTGAAAATCTCCTATACAACTGAAGAGGTGGAGGCTTGGAGGGACAAAGTCTACAGGCGAACTGGCCGGCTTTCTGTCAGGCGCAAAGCACAAGCTCTCAGGTTTGTTGAGGACGTTGGGTTTTGTTTCGCCTTCAAAGCTGAAAATTCTGAGTGCCCTTGTTTGTGGCACGCGGCGACAGGCCGGAGAAGCCCAGAAATGCCACGCCATACTCACCACGATCCCCACATAGGTTTCGTGTGGGAGATGAAGAATATTCTGCCCGCTGAGAAGAGGATATACTATGGCAAACTACTCAGAAATCGCCCAACGATGGTCTCGCTTGAGTATTTCCCATACTTCTATGCTCTTTCTCGAAGGAGCGGCACCAAAGAGGAACACGTCAGAGAATTCTCAAAAGGGAATCTGTTACCGGCGTCAAAGAGAATCATGGACGCCCTCTTGGACAGCTCTCCGCAAGTAACAAAAGGGCTCAAACTGGCCGCTGGTCTTCACACTAAGGCGGACAGAAAGATATTTGAAGCTGCCATCACTGAATTGCAAAGGAAAATGTTCATCGTCAAGGTCGCGGAGCATTACGATCCGTTTACATTTGAGTGGGAGACAGTGTCGAAGAGGTTCTCAAAGGAGACAAAGCATTCGCGGCGGATAACTGAGGAAGAAGCTCGCCAGAATATTTTGCAGAAGTACTTCGAGAACCAACTTGTGGGCACTGTGACCTCGATCCGACGGCTGTTCGGTTGGGAGAAACAAGCAATATTCAGGACATTGGGATACCTCAAGAGTTCGGGGGTCATTACACCAGATGTACTCGTTGATGGGAAAGGTGGCAACTTCTACGCATTAGTCAACATGAGACGCAATCATTCATAGACAGGAAGTGATAGCACGATGGCAAAACGGATACAGAAGCCGGTGAAGGCATACAAGAATCTGGAATTCCTTAGCAGCCCAGATGGGCGGATCATCAGGATGCTCGCCGAGTTCTTGGAGCCGAAGCAACGCTTCAGAAACCATGGCGTAAGAGACACGATCGTGTTCTTCGGTTCCGCGCGGATAAGACCCAAGTTGGAAGCCCTGAAGGAGTTGCGTTCACTCCTAAAACAAGTTCGTTCAGTGAGCAAGCCGTCGGCATCGTTGCGTGAAAAGGTGAGAGAAGCGGAAGCGCTACTGGAGATGTCAAAGTACTACGATGACACTGTAGAATTGGCAAGGCTTCTCACGCAATGGTCCAAAAAGCTACGGCAACCTAACCGGTTCGTGGTTTGTTCGGGGGGTGGACCAGGAATTATGGAAGCAGCAAACAAGGGGGCGTTCTTGGCAAACGGCAAGTCCATCGGGATGAACATAAGTTTGCCATTCGAACAATTTGCCAACCGCTATATCACCAAAGGGCTTAGCTTCGAGTTCCACTACTTCTTTCTGCGTAAATTCTGGTTTGCATATTTGGCCAAGGCTCTGATTGTTTTCCCGGGTGGCTTCGGTACGCTCGACGAACTGATGGAGATCCTGACGTTGCTCCAAACAAAGAAAATCAGGAAGAAAATGACCGTTGTGATATACGGTTCAGACTACTGGAACAAAGTGATCAACTGGGAGCAGATGGTGGCCCGTGGTGTGGTCTCAAAGGGAGATTTGCGGTTGATCAGGTATTGCGACAGTCCCAAGGAGGCCTTTGAATACCTGAAGAGGTCTCTCATTCGGAACTATCCGACAGAATAAACCGTTCGGCTAGTTGAATATGGTCTTTTTGTTGCTTAGATTCTCTGCGAGGGGATGACTTGGATTCGACGGGGATGGGAATGGTCAGGGACGCATACCGTGCTCTCCGTGTTGCACGTTAATAAAACGGAAACCAATAAGTGCAGACTACAACTACGCACTGGCTGCTTAACCAAAACTAAGTAGCCCGTCTCCAGAGATCTCACCTGCCAGGTCTCGACGAGGCGTCGACTTCCGGCAGGGTAGCGGTTCGTTTTCCTCAACAGCGCACCGTGAACCCGGCAACGGGAAGCTTGAGGTTGCTTTTCTAACGCCCTGTCTATCGGATGTGGAAAAGTGAAGCTCGAAAGATAGACTATGTATGTAGTGGACTTGATGGTTCTCTCTTCGGACGCGGGTTCGACTCCCGCCATCTCCACAATGAAGCTCTCAAGTGAGGGCTTCATTAGTTTTGTGGTTTCACTTCAGCCTTGATGGTTTCAAACCGCCATGCCATCAAGGTGGTCTCAGCCAAGATCAGGTACGTCTATGATCATTGAAATACCTTTTACGAAAGCCTCCGGAGCGGGTAATGACTTCGTCATTGTGGACAACAGAGAGAAGTTTCTTCCAGCGGACCTCTCCACATTTGCCCGGCGAATCTGTTCCCGGCATTTCGGCGTTGGAGCCGACGGACTGCTGATCTTGGACAATAGTTCATCTGCACACTTTAAGATGAACTACTACAACTCTGACGGTAGTTATGGAGGAATGTGTGGCAACGGGGGAAGGTGCCTTGCACGTTATGCGTTCACAAATGGAATTACACCTAGAAAGATGTCATTTGAATCGCTCGACTTTATTTATCGAGCGGAGGTCATTGATGATTTGGTAAGTTTAAGCATGAGGGATCCGTCGGGGCTCCGGCCTCTCCCGACACACCCTTGGGGAGCAACGATTTCCAAGGCCTTCTACATTGACACAGGATCGCCACACGTTGTGGCGTTCGTTGCAGGTGTGAAGGACATTGCAGTGGCTTCGCTGGGTTCTAGAATTCGACATGACTCACTCTTCGCACCGTCGGGCACAAACGTGAACTTTGTGGAAGTCATGTCGAATAACTCTTTACGTCTTCGCACATATGAACGTTGAGTTGAAGCTGAGACGCTTGCCTGCGGGACAGGTACCGTTGCAGCGGGAATAGTGGCCAACCAATACTTTGGGACTCGCTTCCCAGTCAAAGTGCGAGTAGAAAGTGGTGAGTGCCTGACGGTCAGGGCAACTGTGGTGAGTGGCCAAGTTCGATTCCCGGAGCTTGAGGGAAGCGCACATATTTTGTTTTCCGGCAAACTGTTATATGATGTGAAATCAAATTCTATCGCAGGCTTGACAGAACGGGTCGAAAGAGGCGACCGTTGAGCAAATTCACGTTCATCCTCAATCCGATGGCGGGAAAAGGATCTGGGCGAAAG
>DPLS01000041.1:3796-4674 GCA_003541875.1 Bacteroidota bacterium
GTAGGGGGTGATGGAACGATCCACGAGGTGCTGAATGGGATCATGGGCACAGAAAAGATCTTGGGTATTATCCCGATCGGGTCAGGAAATGATTTCGTGAAGTCCGTAGCTGTGCCTGCCAGGCTTAACGATGCAATATCGGTCATTTCACGCCAAGTAGTCAGGAGAATTGATGTCGCGAAGACGCAAGTGTGGGAACATGGGAAAGATGGGTCAACTATCTCGTACTTCATCAATGGTGTCGG
Organism: Bacteroidota bacterium; assembly: GCA_003541875.1. Classification (GTDB taxonomy): domain Bacteria; phylum Bacteroidota; class Ignavibacteria; order UBA10030; family UBA6906; genus UBA11986. Next base: position 4,042 of record DPLS01000041.1, read on the forward strand.
TGTTGGGTTTGACGCTGCCGTTGCGGAACAGACGAAACACATCAGGTATGCAACGGGAACATTGCTTTACCTGGTTGCTGTGCTCCAGACGTTACGCAAATACAACTCTCCGATCTACTCTGTCGAAATTGACGGATGGAAGAATGTTGCACGGAACTTGCTGATAGCTGTCGGAAACGGCGTTTGTGTTGGAGGGGGCTTCTACTTGACTCCCAAGGCAAAAATGGATGACGGGCTGCTCGACATTTGTTTGATTAATGAGGCTCGCACAATTGACATTCTGAAACTTATGCCCGCTGTGATGAGAGGAAACCATGAGGGTTTGCACGGGGTGCAGTTCAAGACGGGAACCAGCATCAGCATTGAATCAAGCCATCCGATATCCGTTCATGCCGATGGTGAGATGCTTGGAAATGAGATTACTCGCGTGAAGATCGACATTCTGCCAAGAGCACTGAATGTAATAACTGGCTAACCTAGGTTAATGAACGGAGGGTTCCCAGCGGAAGAGGTCATGGGGCAGAGTCGGAGCAGTGCTTAGGTTGTTGATCCGTGGTGGCCTATTCGTGCGCCTTATTGAGTTCTGATGGACGAGAAAAACACATAATACATCTTATGTAAACCTATATCTGG
>DPLS01000129.1:0-429 GCA_003541875.1 Bacteroidota bacterium
CCAACTCGTGCCGATTGTACTTGAATAGCCGGGTTGGCCCCCCAGAGGATTGCTAAGTCCGGTATAAATCTGTGCCAGCGGAAAACTGTCGACGGGTTGAATCAACTGGAATGCCCCGCCATTGACCGACACTTTTACATTGGCCCCATCGAATCGGCTCTGCATCTGATACCAATGCCAGAAAGAGAATGATGCGCGGTTCGAGAACACGGTGTACGTCTCAGTTGAGAGTGAAGAGAGGCGTGGACCAACCGTGTAGTTGCCATTGATGATGGTGCCCCAGCACTTCGTTCCGCTGTGCGGAGTCGGTACGGGTGTCGGAATTCCCCACTGCCAATCGTTGGTTCCAGTGAAGTTTCCGGAAGTGTTCTCGAATGATTGGATCACGTTTGCATAGTTCTTCACCGCGAATTTGAAATAGCCGCTCGC
>DPLS01000129.1:685-2818 GCA_003541875.1 Bacteroidota bacterium
GGATACGTCGTTGTGTTCGGCGTCCGCGCACTATCGGTAGCAACGATGCGATAGGCGATTGAGTCGTTTGCGGCCACTTGTGTTCGACCGAGGTGGAGCGTATCAGAGTAGATGCCGTTGGAGAGAATCAGATTGAACGGCGTTTGTGAGATGCCATTCTTTTGATATTCAACGCGAACCGTTTGAATCCCGCTGAGGTCAGTCACCTGTGCTGAAATTTTCGGTGGCCAGCTCGCGATGCTCTGGTTACCGAGTTGTGCATGCGTGATGGTTGGTCCCGTTTGGTCTGGCCCAACCTGATAGCTGAAGAATGTAGTGTCGAGTGGCGCCCGGACGGTGTTGCTGTCATTCTTTGCTCTGAAATAGTAGGTGACGTTCACGCCGTTGCCCAGATATGGAATCTGTGCGCGATAGATATCAGTAGTACCTTGACGGACGAGAACGGCGCTTGCAGATATTGTCCCGTCCGGTCCATACCATATTCGAGCAGAGTCCGTAGCGAGAGGAATACGGGAACGAATGCGAACAGAGATGGGCCGTGCAGTCGTGTCAGCAGTGTTGCCCGGAGGAGAATGTTCCATCCAGACGTAATGTGCAGCCTTCGCAGCGTTTGCGATACCCCATCCATAGTAGCGATCTGGCGTGCTCGCGCGGCTGGCTGTCTGACGCAGAGCTTCCGCTACTTGCTTTGGAGTGATTCCGGGATTTGCCTGAAGAACCAGCGCTGCAACACCGGCGGTCAATGGACATGAGAACGACGTCCCGCTCACGCCGCCATAACCGTTTGCTCCCGTTGCTGCCCATGTGCCCGAACCTTGTGCCATCACATCCGGCTTATTTCTCCCATCCGAAGTTGGTCCCACCGAACTGAATGAAACACGTGTTCCCGTCGAACTGACTGCTCCGACCGTTACGACATCGAAACCATCGGCTGGCCCACCGAGTGAGTTTTGTCCGGCAACCGCATCACCATCATTCCCCGCAGAATTCACAACAACGATTCCCAGTTCAGTTGCGCGATTCGCTGCTCGTGATACGATTGTGGTTACGCCATTCATGTCTTGCCATGTGTACCCCGGCCACGGCGGATCGTATGGTGCACCGGCCGCACCGTAGGAGAGGGAACTTGTAATGACGTCGACGCCCAGGCTGTCTGCCCATATCACTGCCCGCGCCCAGTTGTCTTCTTCTACTGGTGTTTCAGTCGGATCGACTTCTGTGCGGGCGAGAGCAAATGATGCACCGTAGGCTGTGCCTATCAGATTGCCCTCTGAGAACCCGCCAACACACGAGAATGTGTTTTGTCCGTGTGAGTGTGAAGTTAGTGTTGTGCTGTTTGTTTGAAAATCGTATCGTGCAACTATCGGTCGAGTCGAAAGTGCTGGATGAGTGAGATTCGAGAAACCGGCGTCGAAGACGGAAATGAGGATGCCTGTGCCATCGATGCCCTGATTGTGCAGCGCAACTGTGTTAAGCTGTTGGTTCTGATTCAACGAGCTTCCATAGTTGAGTAGGGAAGGTCCGGCAGGGCTCGCAGTGGGAGGTGTCTGATCGGACGTCGATTCTTGTTGCCAGCGTCTTTGCGGTTTGAATCGAACAACAAGCTCGATTTCTTTCACATACGGCAAAGCACGCAACTGTTCGATTTCTTCTTTTGTGACAGTTGCGCTCATCGCGTTCAACCACTTCACTTGATGCCGCACTTTCGCTACAAGTGCCGAGACGTCGTTCACGTATGCCTGCTCGAGCGGAAGGTCCTCAATCGTGATAACGCTGTTCGCGTCAGTCGGAAGCACTCGTTCACGCCGCGCAATGGCCCGATCGCTCAGAAAGGTCCGGGGCGAGAAAGAAAGTTCCTGTGCCGTGTTCTCTCCCTTGTCTTTGAAATAGACCCAGACAGGGAATTGCTCATCATCGGGAATCCGACCATATGTGCCGCTCAACATTTTCCCCAGCGGTGCGAGCTGCTGCGCCACACCCGTGGATATGAGTAACAAGCAGACAGTGGTAGTGATGAAGTGTTTCACGCGATTCTCCCCTTGTGATCAATGGAACAGCTATAGTCTCGATCCTGCCCGGGAAGCGCTCATTTCTTTGTCGCAGATAGGGCTCCCCAGCGAATATCAAAGCACT
>DPLS01000347.1 GCA_003541875.1 Bacteroidota bacterium
GCGATACCAACCACGATAACGCCCAAGATGATTAACAACAGTTGCTGCTGTCCCATACTATGTATCCTTTCTTAGATATTGATTTAGAGTTGATGTACAAGCACCCGCGGGCTTCTGAAGAGAAGCCCGCGTAATACATTGTTCTAGTTTGTAAACGTAACGGCGGTGCTGTCTGCAAACACCAGCATCTTGACCAAGATCTGGCTCCCGTCCGTTCCATTTTCCGTACCGACACCCTGAAGCTCAACACTGGTTCCGTCACCTGCCGTGAGAACCGAATACGTACCGTTGGCATTTGTGGCCTTCGAGGTCAGCCTGGACAAACCCGCCACATCAGCCGTCAAACCGGTGAACGAACCCTGACCACCACCAAGCGCTGTTGGCCGGCGATAGTATTGCTGCGCACGCGAGGCGAGGTTCACAAGGTCATTCGTCACGGCATCCTTGTTCGCCGAAACGGCGTTGTCCGAAAACATCGTGATACCAACTGCCACGGCGATACCAACCACGATAACGCCCAGGATGATTAACAACAGTTGCTGCTGTCCCATAGTGTTGCTCCTTTATGAAATTGATAGTGAGTTAGTTTATCCGCTTTGCTTTCCGTTCTCTTGTCTCGTTATTATCTTTCATACTGCATGCCACATTCGCCGGCTCATCATTTCAACTGGAATTGGCCTTTTTCCCTCAGGGACATTGAAGATGATGTAAAATGGAAACCCGGCATCGTCATTTTGCCCGCCATGCATCCTTCATCCGTTCGCGGTGTTGGCAACGATCTCCTCGATCGTCGTTATCCCCTTCTTCACAAGTTCGAGTCCTGACCGGCGCAGTGTTTGCATGCCGTGCCGGATTGCAGAGGCTCTAATAACATTCGTATCGATCCGGTCGCCACTGTCCAGGATGATGTCCCGAATCTCGGGAGTGAAGAAGAGAGTCTCGTGGATGGCTTTTCTCCCTTTGAAGCCACCGATGCAGTTGGCACATCCCACTGCCCTATAGGAAGCAAGCGATTCCGCTTCCTCTTGAGTGAACCCTACCTTGGCGAGGAACACATCATTCGGTTTCTGGGCTGGCGCTTTGCATCGATCACAGAGCTTGCGAACCAAACGCTGGGCAACAACGATATTCATTGCCTGCGCCATGAGGAAAGGCTCGACGCCGATTTTAAACAATCGCGAAACTGCACTCGGAGCATCGTTGGTGTGAAGAGTAGAGAAGGCGAGATGCCCCGTATTGGCAAGCTTGATCGCGATATCTGCCGTAATACGATCCCTGATCTCTCCGACCATGACGACATCGGGATCATGACGAAGGATGGCGCGCAATGCATCCTCAAAACTCAGTTTGTGATTCAGCTTTACCTGTCGGGCACCTTCAATCAGATACTCCACGGGGTCTTCAACTGAAATCGTGTTCATTGTTGGATTCATCACCGCACGCAATGCCGCGACGAGCGTTGTGCTCTTCCCACACCCGGTTGGGCCGGTGAGAATGATCATACCGTGAGGCTGGGAAATAGCTTCCCTGAACATTCCCAGAGAATACTCATCGAAGCCAATCGTTTCGAGCGACACCGAGGCGTCGGCATCCTTCAGGATTCTGATGACAACCGATTCGAACTTCCCACCCAATTCCCGCGAGAGAATCGGGAGGACGGAGATTCGGAACCGTATTATCTGGTTGTCGACGATCTTCTGTGCTGCACCGTCCTGCGCCGCCATTCTCTCGAATCGATCGAGGTTCAGCCCACTTCCCTTGACAACCGCAATAACCGCCTCCGCTCTCGCATCCTCGATCGTGTACCATTCTGTTAGGTCGCCATCGATACGAAAACTGATCGTGGTCTTACGCGCCCCGCGGGGAATAATATGCACGTCGCTGGCGCCGACACGCACTGCATCTGCAAACACATTTTCTACCAATGCGATGAGCTGACTTCGATTGATCTCCCGATCCAAGACACTGTCCAGCTCCGCCTCATTCTCCTCATAGGTGTCATCCGCTGTCGCGCCACCACCGGCAACCTGTTGCTTGTCTAGTGTAACCTGGCGCCACAACTCAGCCCAGTCCTTCTCCTTCATGTAGCAGACTTCGAATTTCTTGTACGGGAACGAGCGCCCGACTTCATGGATCTCACGTTCCGACGGATATGGAGTTACTATGAGGAGTTTGTCGGGCTGGTTGTCGGCAACTTCAAAAGGCAAGACCTTGTATTTCAGTGCAAGCCGGTATGCGGACTCCGGGAGGCCAGACAACAACTTGTTCACCGACGAAGGCTGCAATCGCCGCGCATTACGGTCGTGGATATCGATCAGCCGGAATGAGTAGAACTGGGCTACTTCATCATAGAGAGCCTCGCGGGGGATCTTGAAATCATCGGCAATGGTCTCCACAAGACTCTTATTCCTCTTACCATTTGTCGTTTGCTTGACCGCAGATACCTGAAGGGCAATCTCCTCCGTGATGATATTCCTGTGCACAAGATGTTCCACAAACGAATTCACAAAGGGGCGTGCTTCCCCCTTCAGGGAGAGTCCACCCTTTACGCCCGATTTCGTCTTTGCATTTTCTTGTTTAGTGCTTTCTGCGAGGGACACTAGCCTTCTCCGATTAGTTGTTGAGTTCCATCAATGGCTGGGAGCCTCTAGCGGCTTGAACTGGAGACCGGCCTCTATGCTCTTTATCAACTTCACAAGCGATTCAACGGGCGCAGTTTTGCTGACGAAGAAGTCGATCCTTGAATCCACTACAACCCTTCGAGTGTGTTCGTCGTCGAACCCGGAAATGAAAATGAATGGAATGTCGTTTGCTTCCGTAAATTCGCGGACATAGCTGTGAAATCTGGAGCCATCCAGTGTCGGCATGAAGATGTCAGAGATAATCAAGTCAACCTGTTCCTCTTCGAGAAACTCCCTTGCCTGTTTTCCATCTTCAGCAAGGAACACCTCATAGCTGTGGTCCCGCAGAAGGGCCCCCATTACGTCTAGGAACCCCTTGTTGTCATCCACCACCAGGATTCTCATTCCCAGGCCCTCACTTTAGTATGTGATTGACCTGAATTTTCTTCGCTGGCAACCCGAGA
>DPLS01000414.1 GCA_003541875.1 Bacteroidota bacterium
ATGATCATGCTGAAGTAATTTTCTTCTGCCTACCTGGGGGAAGAAGAAGAGTAACTCAACAAGCAAAGGCAGGTGGCGATTGGCCTCCTGCCTTTGTGCTTTTTTGGAGATGCACTCTCACGAACGGGGCAACGGTATTCAGCATGGGAATCGGCAACATCGTCCGGTTGGTTGCTAGGCAGAGTCTTTTGCTTGTACTTCCTCTTGCGATATTCGCGCAGGAGCCGGACAGAGCATCACGGCTGTGCGGCCTTCAAGCTGGTCAGCAGCATATGCCGGCGTTCGAGGATACAGGGGGAGTCTACATCCCGTCGAGAGGAACACTCCGGGTTTTGGTAGTATTCGCGAGTTTCCCGGATGATGAGACGCCGCATCCCTACTGGCCGGCACACAACCCGCCACTCTTCATGCAAGAGTTCATTGATCCCGACACGACGACTCATTCCCTGTCTCCATTCAATCTGACGAACTACTTCCGCCAAATGTCGCTGGGCCAGTTTCATCTTGTGGGCGACGCAATCTGGGTGGAATCGTCACATTCCAAGCAGGAGTATCTCAACGGAGCGTTTGGTCGTGCGAACACCGACCTTCTACGCGAGCGGGGTGATTCGTTGATCGATTTTTCATTGTACGATTCCTGGACCAGAACTGCAGACTACAGCCATGTCAATGTTCCAGACGGGTTGGTGGATATGATTGTGATGGTTTGGAGGTTCAACGTGTTTGAGTTCCTGGGTGAAGCATCGCTCGGATACAAGCCAGGGTTCTTCGTTGATGGCAAGAGGATTGAGATGGGGTATCCGGGGACCATTCAATTTCCCCTTGGCTCTGGGATCACATGCCAGTATGTGTACACCGATGGTCCGCGTCAGGTGATGCAAACCATGGTTCATGAACTGGGCCATTGGCTGTTGGGACGTCTGCACCCTTATGACGGGACGACCATTTTTGGCAAACACGCGTACTGGGGACTTCTGTGCAATGGCAACAGGGTTGCCTCATGTATCAATGCCTACGAAAGGGAGCGACTTGGGTGGATCGTGGTCCCTGAGATTCCGCCGGACCAGAATACGATTCTCAACGACTATGTTCCTTCAGGAATCGCATTCAAGTACCACCCAGTCAATGGGTATCCATTCGAGTATTTTTATTTTGAAAACCATCAGCAGGTCTCGGTGTTCGACGATGTCACAACTAATCCGGAAGACAAAGGTGTCTGGGTTCTCCATCAGGAGGGGCCATACATGGAGATGGACAACCTGAAGATCACACCCTCTGACGGCAATTGGAATTGGGAGAATCCAGCCAGTACGGCACTTTGCTTCTCACAATCTCTGCCTGTGTTTAAGAGAGGAGAGCCGAAGGTAACGATCGGAGTATCGCATCGAGATCAGATTCCGACGAGAACCAGCCTGGTGAACTGGATGTTCGCCTACAAAGATCCGGTTGGCCAGCTTAATTGCGGTGCATTCTCCAAAGGCGAGCACTTCAATGGTGCATTTCGTACGGACTCCAGTTTCGTCTTCTCGCCATACAGCAATCCCAGCAGCAACACATGGGACAATCAGCCGACGCCATTCTCATTTGAAATCCTCGATGACCAAAATGGGATCTCCACGATTCGTTACAACTCGAATCTGCTGGATGCAGCGCCGGCCCGTCGTTATCTCGGTCGTGACCCCAGTGATCACGACACGCTTCCGGGTTGGCTCTATCTTGCATGGGGAGCGCAATGGGCCGAGGGGCAACCGCTTGAAGCGGATGTGGACTGGTCGGAGCTTCAACAACAGGTTGGGAATGGAGGGAATTGGAATTCCATTTATGCCGGGCCGCTCACGTACTGGAGTGACGGAAGCATGTTCTATGACACGAGCGGAACGGTGCCTGTCCTCTTCCGGGCAAGAGTGCGTGATGCGCGGGGGAAGTACTCGGCGTGGTCCAATATTTACCACATCAGATTCGTCACGCCCACTGCGGTGAATGATGGCACAAGCGCTGTCGGCGACCAGTACAAGCTCGAAGACAATTATCCGAATCCGTTCAACCCATCAACAACAATTCGATTTTCAGTTCCTGCAGGGACGTATGGCCCTACGTCCCTACGGGTATACGACTTGTTGGGAAAAGAAGTGAGGACGCTGGTGAATGAGGAGTTGAAGGCGGGAAGCTACGAGAAGACGTTTGATGCAACCGGCTTGTCGAGCGGCGTGTACTTCTACAGGCTGCAGGCGGGTGAATCTGTATCCACGAAAAAACTGCTTCTCATGAAGTAGTCTCATAGAATGTTGGGTCAAGCCCCCCCGCACGCGGGCATTCGATGAGAATGCCCGTGGTGTTTTCGTGACGCACGTGGAGAGTCGGGGAGACGTTGACGCGGTTCATTTGAGATGGAAGCGAGAGGGCCGTCGCGCTGCAGACAGCGAACTGGAGGAGTGCAAAAAGGAGCTTTCTCGTGGTTCGGTGTTAGAAATCAATGAATGCCGAGATGATGTTGGCGTCTTCGTGCTGGTCGAAAAACTGTCCGCGCTCGTCAAACCCTCGCCGCAGAGTGTACGCAATCCGTAGAGCCCGGGTTCCTCGGGCGAACAACCTGGCTCCAATCTGATAGCTCTGCGTCGACCCCCACGAAACCTCCTGCTTCAGCTTGAGGTCGACTGCACAATAAAGTTGGACGAACTGGTGAACGGACACGTTCCCAGCCTCAAATCCGAATTGGAGAGCCCAGTTCTTGTCTTGAATCGGCACGTTGTGATACGCCCAATGTCCGGCGAAGTAAACATGTCCGCCAATAAGAGGAATATCTTGCGCGACTCCGAGCATTACGTAGTCCTTGATGTATTGGATCGAGTGCTTTCCGAGCAACTCAATTCCATCATCAGCGAAGTGGCAACTGTAGTGCCCGAGCGCAAACCGAAAAGCGGTCTCTGAGACACGAACGTCCAAGGGGAAATCAACCTTGTAGTCTATTGTATAGACGGTGAGTCCTGGCGGCGTAATCAACCGGTTGAACGTTGACCCTGCCACACTGATCTGTACTTCAGCGCCTTCCAGATTGACTTGCGCAAGTGGAATTGAGCCTCCAAGCGTCCCGATCCACTCTCTGTTCTCCATGATGTGCGAAAGCGAAATCTGATGTGTGAGTGGGTCGGCAGTGAACGAAGGGAAGATCTTCTCTCCGGGGAAGAATTCGATCAACTCTCGCTCTTGCTGCGACCACGCCAGTGAGGTCGGGATCAGTGCTAGCAGGAGGAGGGATGATGCGTTCCTGAACATATCATGGCTCCTGCCGTATTGTCGATCGCGAAAATAGACCGACGCTGATACTGATACGATTCACCAGTATTGCCTACGCTTGCAAGTAAGTCATGACGGAGCGCGAATTCAATTCTACCGTGAATCAGAACGCCCCCGCAACATGGAATCAGCTGTGCTCTTGATCCAAAGGAAAGAGCGGGCACGTTAGAGCGGTTTGGCGTGTCAAAATGTAGCGACGCAGATTGCCAATGTCAAGGATTGTACAGATTTTTGGTCTGCCTCAAGTCTATCCATCGTACTGAGAGGCGAGAATAGGAATTGACATCCCATCGGCTTCCGCGTATATTCTGATGCATATGAAACGCATCTATCTCGACCATACCGCCACGACGCCGCTCGATCCCCGGGTCCTTGCAGCGATGACGCCGTATTTTTCCAGCACCTTCGGCAACGCTTCTTCGGTCCACTGGTTTGGACAACAGGCAAAGATCGCGCTGGAACGGGCTCGTGCTGCAATTGCACAGGCTATTGGCGCTCAACCTGGTGAGGTGTTCTTCACGAGTGGGGGAACTGAGTCGGACAACTTCGCCATCAAAGGCGTTGCATACGCCGCCAAGAAGAAAGGGAAGAACCACCTCATTACTTCAAAGGCCGAGCATCATGCTGTGCTGGAGCCTTGTGAACACCTTACAGAAAACGGATTTGTTCTTGATAGCCTTTCTGTTGATGGCAAGGGGCTTGTCGCTCCGGAACACGTGAAGAACGCAATCAACGATTCGACCTGCCTTGTATCGACCATGCACGCCAACAATGAGGTGGGCTCCATCTCTCCGCTCCAGGAGGTTTCTCGAATTGCCCGCGAACGAGGCGTGCCAGTGCATACCGATGCTGTGCAGTCACTTGGCAAAATCCCAGTGAATGTGGACGAGCTGGGCGTGGATCTGATGACGATCTCCGCGCACAAGCTCTATGGTCCAAAAGGAATTGGCGCTCTATACATACGCAGAGGAACCGGGATTGAACCGTTGCTGCAAGGGGGGGGACAGGAACGGGGGAAGAGACCCGGCACAGAAAACGTTCCGCTTGCTGTTGGCTTTGCAAAAGCTGTGGAACTTGCTGTGGGAGAAATGAAGGAGGAGTCAAAGCGGCTCGCCTCGCTTCGGGACGCGCTTGAGATGCGGATCAGAGATGAGTGCCCGAAAGTGATTATTAACGGCCATCCCACAAACCGGTTGCCCCACATCCTCAATATCTCTTTTGATTCGACCAAGATTTCTCTGGAAGGCGACGTGTTACTGATGAACATGGACCTCAGAGGTATCGCTGTGTCAAGTGGATCTGCCTGCACTTCAGGAAGTGTGCAGCCATCGCATGTGCTGCTCGCAATGGGGCGGGATGAGAAAACGGCGAAGGCATCTCTGAGGTTTGCATTTGGGAGGAGCAATGTACCTGAGGATGTCGACTTTGTTGCACAGAATCTTCACGCCATACTAGGGGGGATGTCTAATCCTTGATTTCTGAGACCAAGAGCGTCATTTCCCGAGTATCATCGCAACCCCCTCAATCCTTCCCATCGGTGCGGAAAGCTGAATGCCTGCGACTTCGCCTTTCACATACTGGTACGTTTCCTTGGCGATCTTCACGCCTTCTGCGAAGCCTTCCTCTTTTGTGGTGGTCTTTCTCATTCGGTCCAAAATCTCAGGCGGAACGCTTGCACCGGGGACTTCATTGTTCATGAACTCGGCGTTGCGATAGGAGACAAGCGGCCAAATGCCACAGAGCAGCGGAAGCTTCACATGGGTGATACGTTTCATGAACCGCTCAAGAATGCGGATGTCGAATACCGGCTGTGTAACGACGTACTCTGCACCGGCCTCGATTTTCCAGTCGAGCCGTCGGAGTTCCTCATCGAGGTTGATTGCGCCGGGGTTCACTCCGACTCCAATGCAGAATCCAGTCGGGTCACCGATGGGGTTGCCGGCGAGATCAAGTCCGTGGTTTAATCTGTGAATAATGTTCACGAGGCCAATGGCATCGACGTCGAAGACCGCCGTCGCGTCAGGATAGTTGCCAAGCTTGG
>DPLS01000125.1:0-15054 GCA_003541875.1 Bacteroidota bacterium
ATCCTGAATGACGGAGTGGCATTGATTGATAGATACAAATTGATAGGGGTTGTCGCATATGCTGATTGACTCAGGTAATACCCACCCGGCCCATAAGAAGAGGTGTAGTTAACCATAGATGCCCCAAACAACGCCGGTTCAATGCTCATGCCGACACCTAGTATGTTTCGCTTCTGTTCTTGGGCATTGCAAAACTGAACCAGAGAAACCATTACGAACGTTATGCTGAAGACGACGCTGATTCGTTTCATGGATAACTCCTTTCGAATCTGTTTCGTTAGGGGAACCGAACACCAGATAGACGGGCGGGATTGCCTGATCGACGCGCCTGCGTTGAGTAGCAAAGAACGGTAAAGATCGGAAATCGAACGCGGGACGACAGAAGCAAAATAGCGAAACTACATTGGTTTGTCAATCGACAGGACACCCGACTCGACGAGTTCGGGTGTCTGCGTAGGTGTAGCTTGCTTCGGAATCAACAAGCAGAACTGGGGAAGTCAGTGTTTGGTAGTGTGGCCGGCTTCGTGAATGTCAAAGACGCGATCAAGCATGGAAATCTTCAGCAGGCTGGAGATCTTTTTGTGTACGTTGATCAACTTCACCTTACCGCCGTGTTCTTTCATTTTTCTGTCGGCGATGAGAAGAGCGCTCAACCCGCTGCTGTCGCAGAAGTCCACATCGGCGAGATCAACCACGAGGATCTCAAGCTTTGGCTTGCAGAGGATGAGGAATTCCCCCTTCAGCTCTGAGGAGACGGTCGAATCGAGCTTCTTCTCCTTCAGCTTCAGTGTAACCGATGAGCCGTTTTTGTGTGTCTCAAAATTCATAGTTTTCTCTCCCTCCTAAAACTTCTGTAGGCATTGCGCGAGACGATCGTAGATGAGTTTCCTTCCGAGCGTGGAGTCTGGTTTGATTTGAAAGTTATAGAAAATGTCGGCCTTACGATGGACGAAGCCGATGCGCACCCTGGCGCCACTTGCTTTACAAATATAGCCGGAGGGAAGTACTAAGTCAAGGTTCAAGTCAATCGCGAGGTCGTAGCGCTTTTGAGCGAGCGTCTTGATGAAATCGGCACGGGGGAGATAGAATCTAGAGACCTGTGGGTTGAGTAAATGAAGAAAATGACTGCGGGGAAGCAGCCGCACAATCTCGAGTCCATGGTCACCGATGACGATGGAGAGGTTCTCCTCTCTGAACTGCGCCTTCAACATTTGCACTACCTGAAGTGTCGGTAGCAGGTCATCGACATGGAGGGGCATAACGAGGAGCACCTTCTGTGCCGAGGAAACGGCGGTGGTGAACGAAATTACCTCGTCCCGCGATTTCCGGAAGTGCCATCGGGCAAGCGTTGTACCCAGAGAATGTCTCGTGCCTTCGAACATCGTGCTCACATAATCAGGCTGTTGAAGTCGTCTTCCGTGAGGATTTGGATTCCCAGTTGCTTCGCTTTCTGCAGCTTTGACCCGGCATCTTCGCCGGCGAGAATGTGCGTGACATTCTTACTTACTCCCGAAGCGACCTTGCCACCATGCTGTTCAATGAGACGGTTTGCCTCTTCGCGTCCATATGAGGGGAGCGTTCCGGTGAGGACAAAAACCATTCCAGACAATGTGCCCGCGGGTCTCCTCTTGGCGGCCGCGAGCACCACGCCCGCATTGCTCAGTTTCTTGATGATGTCCCGGTTGCGCTTCTCGGCGAAGAAGTGTGCAATACTTTCCGCGATCTTTGGCCCAACACCGTCTGTCGATTGGAGTTCCTCTATTCCCGCGTTTTGAAGTGCGCTGATTGAGGGAAAGCTCTCTGTGATAACCTGTGCTACTCCTTGTCCGACATGCCGGATACCAAGGGCAAACAATACGCGATGGAATGGTTGCTTCTTGCTTTTCTCGATGGCCTCGAGCAGATTCTGTGTGCTCTTCTTACCCCATCGGTCCAGCTCGGCGAGCGTTTCCTGATGCTTGTGGAGCGAGTACAGATCGGCGTAATTCTTCACCAGGTCCAAGCTCACGAGTTGCTCAACGACAGATTCTCCCAGCCCCTCGATGTCCATTGCACCCCTGTGTGCAAAATGCTCGATGCGGCCCTTCACCTGGGCCGGACATTCGGTGTTCTCGCAGAAGTAGTTTGCTTCTCCTTCCGGTCGGTAGATGCGAGAGCCACACACGGGACATTTGGTGGGCATAACGAATGGTGTGGTTCCCCTCGGCCGCTTGCTTTCGACAGTACCACTCACTTTCGGTATGACATCGCCACCCTTCTCGACGACGACCGTATCACCCACCCGCAAATCAAGCTCACCGATATAGCCTATGTTATGAAGCGTTGCCCGGGAAACGGTTGTGCCCCCCAGAAACACGGGGTCCAGTTCTGCAACGGGAGTGATCGTGCCAACCCGTCCGACCTGCAAAGCGATTCCGTTGAGATGGGTTTCGGCCTTGCGTGATGTGAATTTGAACGCAATGGCCCACCGCGGGCTCTTTGCAATGTTCCCCAGGAGATTCTGCTGTTGCAGAGAATCGACTTTGACCACGACGCCATCGATATCGTACGGCACCGTATCACGTTTCTCCTCCCACTGTTTCCAGAACCCGATCACCGCATCAATATCCTTGCATCGACGCATCGACTCATTCACTGGAAATCCGAGTGTGTGCAGAAGTTGAAGATTGTTATGGTGGGAGGCCAGTGCCGCTTCTGGAGCGAAGAGCGCGTATGCATAGATGCGGATTGGTCTTCCAGCCACGACTTTTGGATTTTGTAGCTTGAGAGTGCCGGATGTTGCGTTACGAGGATTGATGAACGTCTTTTCATCGGCAGCGGCGCGCTGCCGGTTCATCTCCTCAAACTCGTTCCTGTGCATGAAGGCTTCGCCCCGAACTTCTATGGTGCGTAGCGTCGGGTCCTTCGTTCGAAGCCGAAGAGGGAGCGAGCGAATTGTTTTGAGATTGTGAGTGATGTCGTCTCCCTGCGATCCATCTCCCCTTGTTGCTCCCTGGACAAATACCCCGTCGCGGTATTTTAAGGCAATGGCAACGCCATCAAATTTAAGTTCGGCAACATACGCAGGTAGTTGTTTGCCAAGGAGTTCACGCACTCGCCTGTCAAAGTCACGGATTTCCTCCTCCGAGTATGAGTTGGCAAGACTCAACATTGGTGGATTGTGTGTGACTGTTGCGAACTGCTTGATCGGCTGCCCACCGACGCGCTGCGTGGGCGAGTCCGGCGTCATCAGCCCCGGGTACTCGCTTTCGAGTTCCTGCAGCTCCCGCATGAGGCGATCGTATTGTTCGTCGCTGATGGTGGGGGCGTCAAGGATATAGTACTGGTGGTCGTGTTCCTGCAGCTCCCTGCGGAGTTTTTCGGCGCGCCTGGCGATCTGTGTGGACGCGTTAGGCATGCTATTTCTGTTGGAGGGTCTTGCGATTAATATCGAGGTTACGAACGACAGCACCCCGCTTCCCGACAGGGCCGAGATGTCTGTCATTCAGCACGAGGTCAATTGTGCCTGCATTTCCAGTGGTCAGTCGGAAATTCTCTTTCGCCTTCCATGTGATCTTCCGGCCGGGTCGAAACATGTACTGTTGCGGTTCCATGTTGTCTATGACAATTTGGACCCACACCGTATCGCTGATAGTTGCATGCAATGTCAAGCTGTCTGGAGATATGAGCGTGGCAGACTTTTGTCCGGCAACGGTCTGCTTCGCGGTGGAATCTATCACACTTTCTTGAATGGTATTTGCCGGAGGAGTTTTCTCGCTCACGCCTGGTGCTTTGCTTCGCGTGAGATTCCAAACAACTATTCCGAGGGTCAATATCAGAATAGCGGGGAGCGCAAACCGTGCTATTGTCGGAGTGACAGGTGCGGCGGATGCCGCCGTCGGCTGATCGGGGCTCTTCTTCTCCTCTGGGGGTGGGGCGGGGTGAATAGCGGGAGGTCCTTCGGCTTCGGGAGGAGACTCCAACGCATCCTTCATCTGATCATAGCGCCTCATGATCTCGACAGGGTCGAGCCCCACAAAACCCGCGTACTCACGGATGAATGCGCGTACATACGGTTGGGGAAGAATGGTAATGTTCCCCTGCTCAATTGCTTCGAGGAAGTGCGCGTTGATTAGCGTGGCGTCGGAGACATCACCGATGGAAAGGCTTTTTGCCTCACGCGCCTGCTTCAGTTCCTGAAATACGGAATCCATGACCGATTGGGATTGAAGTGATCTGAGCGAAGTAGATCGCAGCGCTAGATCGTTGCGGGCCGCTCGGCCTGCACGATTCGTAAATCCAGCGCAGAGCGCACCCTTGCAGCAAGATCTTCCACTTGAAATGGCTTCTGGAGAAATCCGTTTGCGTCCTCGGGAAGGGTGGCGATCTCCGCCGATTCTTTTCCGTAGCCCGTGAGGAATATGACACGAACATTGGGATTCAACCGCCGAAGCTCTTCAAACGCCTGCTTGCCTCCCATCAGAGGCATGTTCACGTCCAGAAGTATCAGATCGACAGATGCCTGTCGCCCCCGATAGAATTCCACGCCTGCTTTGCCATCGTGCTCGAGCATAACGGTGTAACCAAGGTCGGCAAGCATGTCACGGGCAATCTCACATACGCTCATCTCATCGTCGATGACAAGGATATTCTCCCGTCCTTTCGGCAGCCGCTGGCGTTTCTGCCTCACTGCCGATTGAGAAACGGTTGCTACTCGTGGCAGGCATACGGAGAACGTTGTTCCCCTCCCGACCTCACTCTCCAAATTGATAAAACCGCCGTGGTTCTGCACAACACCATAGAGAACAGCAAGCCCCAGGCCGGTGCCACTATCTTTTGTAGTGAAGAATGGCTCGAAAATCCTGTTCTGTATTGTTTTGTCGATCCCCACACCCGTGTCGGTGACGACGATTTCGACAAAAGGCCCAGCCTTTACTGAATTAAATTGGCTTGTGGTGTGAGCATCAGCGATGATGACTCGCGATGTAATCGAGAGCGTTCCACCGTTCGGCATTGCATCCCGTGCATTTAAGAAGAGGTTGAGCAGGGCCTGCTGTATCTGTCCGGCATCTCCATTCACGCCGGTGGCCTCTGGCGTCAGGTTGGGAACCATGGTGATCTCTCTTGTCACGCTGCGCTCGAAGAGAGCAAGAGTTTCCTTGATGATGGAGTTGATGTCAACGGTAGTTGTGTCGCGTTCGGTCTTGCGGGCGAACGTCAGGAGCTGTCGGGTCAGCGATGCTCCGTGGCGGGCGGCGTTTGCGATGATCTCGACATACTTGTACAGCGCGTGGTCTTCGCTGAGTCTCCGGCGCATGATGGATGCGGCGCCGAGGACAGCGGCGAGGAGGTTGTTGAAATCGTGAGCTATTCCCCCCGCGAGATTTCCGATGCTATCAATTTTCTGGGCATGAAGGAGCGCACCCTCCATCTTCTTTCGTTCTGAGATGTCCCGGGCGACTATTCGTGCATGGGCGGTACCATCACGTTCGTCAACAACCAGGGAAGAATTGAGTGTTGCATAAAATGTTTGTCCGCCTTTGCGTACCATTTGCTCTTCGGTATTCTGCAGGCTTCGGCGTTCCGTGAACATCCTGAGAAGCTTGTCGCGCACCTCGTATCGGCGTTCTTCCACAAACAACAACTCAATCGACTTTCCGACAAGCTCCTGCTTTGCATACCCCAGCATGGTGGCACCAGTGGTATTGACCTCGACGATGATGTGCTCGCTGTTGAGGTTAAGGTATATGTCGGGCGCCTGCTCGAACAGATCCATGTATTTCTGTTCAGACTTTCTCAGTCGATCGAAGAGCTGGGCATTGTTGAGAGCAACGCTAATCTGGTTTCCGAAGGCTTCGAGGAGTTCCGCCTGTTTCCCGGTAAACATATCATATTCTTCGCTGGCAACGATCAACGTTCCGGCAACCGTATCCTTTGCCCGCAGAGGAATGGATGCCCAGAACTGTATGCCGAGCTGTTTCAGGTCTGCGTGGATGCGGCCATGATGTTCTGCCCGATGCTCCCGCTGCACGCGTGGTTGATGGAGCCACGCCGACATGGATTCAACCGGACCGTCATAGAACGAAAAGAAGTCGCGTGAGATGCCTTCGGCTTTCTTCAGCACAAGCCGCTCGTCTTCCACCATGTAGATCCAGCCAAAGCGGATGTTAAACAACTCGGCGAGCTTCTTCAACGCCGTCTGCAACACAAGATCGAGCTCAACAAAGTGGTTGACTGCCGCAGCGACGGAATTCAGCGCCATGAGCTGCTTGCGCTGGTCGTCAAGCTGACGGCTATACTGAAGGGAGAAATACACGCCGGTAAAACCAATGACGCCGATGGCAAGAATGCTGACGAAGTCCATCAATCTTGGTCCTTGCCCGGTGATGATCGACGACACGACAATCGTGGACATGGAAACCACAACTGCTGTTGATGCCACGACCTGTGATTGCTCCACAAGACCGAGGTTCTTGATGAAACGACGGATGCCTTTGATCGGGTTTTTCATTATCACCAATGTACAAAACAGTGCTTTGACATTCAACGACGGGATTGGCACGATTTGAGGAGTAGCAGCATTTCGCGGTGGTGGAACTGAGTCGTACGAGTAGAAATTGCCAGCGGAGGTGACAAAAGGTTTCTTGTTGAATCACTCAGAAAAGGGGAGGGAGATAATCAATGATTACTGGTGGGTGACAAAAGGTCCCGCCCTCAAATGCCGAGCGGGACCGTTCAACTATGCGCGAGCAACGAAGCGAGATATTACATGGTTGGTGTTGGCGCCATCTTGGGGGCGGGCTTCTTTGGCAACACGGCTTCTTTGCAGGCCTTTGCAACGCGGAACTTCACAACGACCTTTGCTGGAATCTGGATCGTCTCGCCGGTCTTCGGGTTGCGGCCCATGCGGGCCTTGCGGTCAACAAGCACAAGCTTGCCGATGCCGGGGAGTGTGAACGCGTTCTTTGCTTCCTTGTAGGCGAGTCGCGCCATTTCTTCAAAAACAGCTGCGGCAACTTTCTTCTTCAGATCGAACTTCTTCGCGAAGTGAGCCACGATCTGTGCCTTTGACATTGCCTTGGCCATTGGTCCTCCTTGGTTTGTGGTTGGTGGGAGATCTAAACTTGCTGTCGCCGTATTCATCACCGCGACCGTTCGGATGTGAAGATACGACAATTTCTCCTATTGTCAAACACCAAGATCAAGAAAAGTGAAGAGCGGCGAGGGTGAAACTCGCATCCACCAACTTCGCGCCAAAGTGGTCATGTCCATCCGCCGGGTCGGAGGGAAAAACTTTGGTCTCCCCTCGCACCTCTCTGCGAATCGGTCAACCAGTTCCGGCGGACGGCAACCCCGTGATGTTGGAATCTGGAGAGTCTGTGTAGACGGCGGCAATGTACCGTTCTCAATGTAATACGAAGCGATGAAATGACTTAGAGGAGGTGCGATGGCGTTGGCAAGTTACAGCTCGTCGATCGGAAGAAACTCCGTCTCTCCTGAGGCGGCGATGATTTCAACCAGACATCGTGGGATGGAGGAGATAAACGTTCTCCCGTAGCGCTTGGTCAGGATGCGGGAGTCGAGGATGGTGACCCACCCCTTATCCGTTCGTGAGCGAAGGAGTCGCCCGACTCCCTGGCGGAACTTCAGTACGGCCTCCGGGAGGGTGAATTCCATGAAAGCATTTCCACCGTGCTTCTCAATGAGTTCCAGCCGGGCTTCGATAAGAGGGTGATTGGGAACGGCGAAAGGCAGCCGCGTAATAATGACATGCTCAAGTGCCTCACCCGGCACATCGACGCCCATCCAGAAGCTATCCAGCCCAAACAACACCGAGTGGATGTCTCGCTTGAACTCTTCGAGTAATTCATGCCGCTGGGTATCTCCACCTTGAACGAGAAGCTGTAGGTCTCGTTCTTCGAAGTCATCCAGGATCTCTTTTGCAACGGACTGCATAAGCGCATTGCTCGTGAAGAGAACGAGGGCTTTCCCACGTGTGCGGTCGATATTCTGGAGAATTCTTGTCGGGAGTTGTTTTGCGTAGTCCCTCTTATCTGGCTCAGGGATATCTCTTGTGAGCGTAAGGCGCATCTGCTGCATATGGTCGAAAGGAGAATCGAGCACGCATTCCTCGACATTGCCCGCCCCTATTCGACCTTTGAAGTAGTTGAGCCGTCCCTCTACGGTTAAGGTCGCGCTTGTCATGATCACTGATGTGTTTCTGCGAAACAGCTTTGGTCCAATGCGGTCGGCAATCTCGGTGGGCGAGGTACAGAGCGTCAAGTTTTCACTTCGGCCACCTCCAAGCTCAACCCAGTATGTGAAATCCTGCTCGGGCTGCTCAAGGAATTCTCTGATCAATACATCCGCCTCCCACAATGATCGGCGCGCCGCAGTGAGCTCTTGCTTGCGTGTGTCGGTTTCTGCAGACTCTTCGAGGTGCTGCATTACAGTCTGGAGGTCATTCAGCGGGCCGGTGAGAGTGTTAGCAACAAGGTAGGGCTGTCGGATCCGGACTTCACGGACCACACCCGCGGGGTGGCGAAAAGCAGCCAGAGCGATACGAAGCACCGACTCGCGGATTGTGTCGAAAAGCTGCTCCGCCTCCAGTTCTGCTTCCCTGCACTGTGATCTGACGGACCGCTCCTCCTTTGCCAGCAGACCCTTCTTGGTTCTACTATTGTATAGCTTGTGAATCAACCCAAGAGTTTGATTGCGGGAGATGGTTTTGCCAAGTCCCGATGTTGCGACAGACTCAAGGGTCTGGGCCTCGTCGAAGACTACGAAGTCGCCCTCGAAAATGAAGTGATCATCGCTGTCATGCATCTGAAGCAGGTTGAAGAAAAGGGCGTGGTTCATGATGATGAGGTGGGCAGATCGTACGCGCTCTTTGGCACACTGAAAGAAACAATCCGTCTTGCAGAGAGCGGAGCTACAGACCTCCTTCTCCGAGCACACAAGATCCCACACGCGCGAATTGGGGATGAATCCTAAATTCTCCACATCACCATCAGTTGTTCGAACGGCCCATTCACGGATGCGGTTGAGTTGCTCAAGTTCCTCCCGCTCAAAGAGTGAACCCGTGGAGGAGAGAGTGTTCCGCAGACGTGTTGTGCAAAGATAGTTTCTCCTTCCCTTCAACAATGCGACTCTGAAATCCTTATCGAGGATTGCATGAACCAGCGGAATGTCTTTCTTGAATATCTGGTCCTGAAGGTTTTTGGTATGCGTGGAAACTATTGCCTTGCGTCCTCCCTGCAGAGCGTACAGGATGGAAGGAACAAGGTAGGCAAGAGTCTTGCCTATGCCCGTTGGCGCTTCAACGATGAGGTGACGTTGATTCTGCAAGGCCTCGGCGATAGCCCGTGCCATTGTTTCCTGCTGCGGACGGTGTTCGTAGCCGGTAAGTGTAGCGAGTGCACCGGTGGGGGAGAAGACATTGGAAGCTATGTGAGCGATTGAGGTCATCGAGTCTTCTCAATGTAAACATTCAGATGACTGAGAGCAATGTGGTCGAAAGGAAGAGTAGCGACAGCTCCCGTTAGAACGCCGTCATTTGAATTCGAATTGTGTTATACTTTTTCCCGTACAATGCGGGCAGCACACTTCATCCCCGACCGACAAGGATTCTGCGAACGGTAATGATGCGTCTGCAATTAAGCTCCTCGGTGCTAACACTACTGCTGGTGAACACACGCCGTATTGGTCGCGGTAGGGTTTCAATCTTGTAGTAGTCGAACAACGCGCCGATTCCACCCCGTGGAATCGGCGCTTCTATATCAGGGTACGTTGATGTGTTGGTGTGGGGACAGAACCCTTCTGGCATCAATAGACGTTCCCCCCTTCGCTTGTTCTGCCCAGTCAAGCATGGCTGGCTGCGTTTTGTAGTAGCTGACAAAGTTGGTTCACCAACAAGAATTACAATCAATTCACCGAGAGCACTAGGCATGCCCCATACCATTCCGACCGTGTAACGCTAATGCTATGGTTGGGTTGCCGCCCGGATATGGCGACCACAATTTTCGCATTCG
The DNA here is from genome assembly GCA_003541875.1 of Bacteroidota bacterium. Taxonomy (GTDB): domain Bacteria; phylum Bacteroidota; class Ignavibacteria; order UBA10030; family UBA6906; genus UBA11986. The sequence goes on from DPLS01000125.1 coordinate 10,011, forward strand.
ATCTTCTGTTGCGCTGATAGTTGCCACGACGACCACACGACAAATATGTTTTATCGACCTTGACATGACGACATTTTTGTCGTATCTTCTCGTCGGGGGGCGGCTTGGCGTGCGTCATACAAGAATAGGCGTTGGCTGGATAAGGGAATGCGAACCATCTTTTTGCTGGATATCGACTGCTTTTTTGCCTCCGTTGAGATGGCGTTGCATCCGGAGTTGAGAGGCAAACCGCTCTGTATCGGGGGACGCCGTGGCGAACGCGGCATTGTGGCCTGTCCGAATTATGAGGCGAGGGCGTATGGAGTGAAGACCGCAATGCCGCTCCGCATGGCAGAGAAACTTCTGCCACCAGATGCGGTGTTCATGCATGGGAGCCATAAGCTCTATGGCGAATATTCCGAGCGGGTGATGAATCTGCTCTATGACTTCACTCCCGATATCGAACAGGTAAGCATCGATGAGGCGTACATGGATGTGACTGGCTGCTTGCATTTCTGGAGCGGCGATCCTCTCCGTATGGCGACGGCGATGAAGGATCGTATCTGGAACGAATGTGGACTGTGTGTTTCCATCGGTATTGCGTCTAACAAAGTCTGCGCGAAAGTTGCCGCTGGACTCAGAAAGCCCAAAGGAATTGTTCATGTACCGCATGGATGGGAAAAAGACTTCCTCGCCCCCCTCCCGATTGAAATGATCCCCGGCATTGGCGTGAAGACAACACCAAAGTTGCACGCACAAGGCATTTTCACAGTGGCCGATATTCTCAATCCCAAAACGGTAATCCGCAGTCCTCAATCGTGGCTTGCTCAATATCTGACCGCTCTCGCCAATGGTCGTGATGAACAGATCATGCAGTATGATAGGATTGAAAAGTCGATCTCCCGTGACACCACGTTCTGGCACGATACCAACAATGCTGAATTTATCACCTCAACACTTTACTATCTTACCGAGCGTTGTTGCAAGACACTACGCGAGCACAGCGAAGTTGCCGCGACGGTCACCACCAAAGTCCGCTTTGCCGACTTCACCACGCTCCAAAAGCAAATGACGCTCCATCTGCCGACGGCGAACGAGGAGGTCATCTTCGGTGCTGCACGGAAGATGCTGTGTGTGCTCCACCCGCCATGCCGGATGATCAGACTGGTGGGAGTAAAAGTCTCGCATCTTTCCGATGCGCAGGAAGCGCAGCTACAGCTCGACATTACAAAAGAAGAAAAGCGATCGGGACTACATCGACGACTTGACGCTCTGCAGCAGAAATTCGGTTACACCAGCATACAGTGGGGGATTGCTCATACGCTTCATGAGCGATTTGAGTCGTCAAAGGAAGGATACCGGCTGCACAGCCCGGTGTATGAGATGTAACCGCATCAAACAAGCGTTCATAACAATTTCAGTGTTTATCCGTGTTCATCGGTGGTTCCTCATCTCTGATACGGCAGTTTGAAGCAGACCCTCCCGGCAAGCTTTTTTGTTTGCACGGAGATACAGGCGTGTTCCGGCTGTCGATGTATGCAGCATCGAGCGCACTCCTGCGCGGAGCGCCGATTGCGCTGGTTGATGGAACAAACAGGTTCGACGTGTACTACATCGCAGAATTTGCCCGCAAGGTAACAAGCCAGCGGCTGACGAAAGAACGGGTAACGCCCGAGCAGTTACTTCAACGAATCTTTGTTGCCCGAGCATTTACTTGTTACCAGATGGAAGCAACCATTACCGACCGCCTGCCGACGTTTCTCGAACGTACCGGCGCGTCCATCGTCATCATCTTCGGGCTGCTCGACACGTTCTATGATGGGCAGGCGCCGCTCTTTGAGGTGAAGGCAGGCCTGCAGCGAATTATTGCTGCACTGCACCGGCTAAAACAGGAGAACATTTCTGTGTTGCTTGCATCACTCGACAGGAAGCTTGAATCCAAAGAGCGTAACGGACTGTTTCCGAGACTCGCGACAGCGATGGATCACACAGTTCAGTTAGTAGGGGGAGAATTCACACCAGGGAGGTTGCATGAACCGCGGAGGCGCAGAGACGCTGATCTGCGATAATCCTTTTGAGGAGGTTCCTATGGGCAGGACCGTACCAACATTTACACAGGTCATTCAGGCAGAGATGGAAACCTGGTCCAAGTTCCGGCGCGGGTTACGGAAAGAGGATCAAGAGGCGCTCGACGAGCTCTTCCGCGCTGCGCGCAGGCAACTCGCGAGTAGCGCTTATGCGGTGAGACCAATTCCATTCGAAAGCATGGTCATGTCCATGCTGATTATGCAGCAACGGATGATGACGGATCTGCAACGTCACCTGGCGGTGGAGAAACCTGCGGAGGCTGTCACCGGATATATTGGGTTGGATGAGAAGGGTGCTTAACCAGAAGTGTGTGACCATAACAGCCTGGCTCTTCGATCTATACCCTTCTGCCCGCGGCCTCACAGTCTGGCTGATCGATGGCGAGGGAAGAAAACACCACTGCTACTATAATTTCACACCCGTGTTCTACATGCACCTGTCGAAGTCGGAGGAGCGTCAGCTTGAAGCACTTCTGCCATCGCTGCCATGCAAGGTGACGCTGGACCATCAGGTACAGAAAGAGCTTTATCGTAACCAGGAGTGGGACGTCGTGCGCGTAAGCGTGCATGACACGTTACAACTGAAAACGGTTATCCGTCAGCTTGAACGGCATTTCCCGCACTATGTCTTCTTCAATTCCGACATACTGGTTCCACAACTCTTTCTCTACTCCTCAGGACTTTTTCCGCTGGCATTCGGTGAGTATCAGATCGATGACAACAACCAACTTGTTACGTGGAATGTGGATGATAAGTTCGATGCAAGCGACTACGTGCTTCCGCGACCGACGATGATGAAACTAACGAACCGGTCCGACTTCATCTCACCAAAGCATCGCAAGGTGTTTCAGCTTGAAATGAGTTACGATGGTCGGACATACAGTCTTGAAGATCACAATCCCGTCGATGTGCTGCATGCGTTCAATCGTCACCTTCAACAGTATGATCCGGATATTATTCTTACAGAATATGGCGATGCGATTCTCCTGCCGATGCTGACCCGTCTTTCTATTGAGCATAACGTACCGCTATTGCTTAATAGGGATTCAACCGCCGGTTATTTCACGACGCATGAGTCGAGCTACTTTGTGTATGGCAAGATCGTGCACAAGGACGGAGCGTTTGAGCTCGCGGGGCGCTGGCATCTTGATATCGAAAACTCGTTTATGATGGGAGAATCAAGTCTGGACGGCGTGGTGGAGATTGCGCGCCTGACGCAACTCCCGGTGCAACATCAATCACGCGCAACAATCGGGACGTGTCTCTCATCCATGCAACTCTCCTGGGCAATCAGGAACAACTACCTCATTCCCGCCAAGAAGCGTGAGCCGGAAGACTTCAAATCGGCGGCGACATTGCTGCTTGCGGACCGCGGTGGCCTCATCTTTCAACCGAAAATGGGATACCACGAGCAAGTGGCGGAGCTGGACTTTGTCTCAATGTATCCGACAATCATGGTCGAGCACAATGTTTCGCCTGAGACGGTGAACTGCCGTTGCTGCACAAAGAGCGAGGTGAGGGAGACGGTCCCAGAATTGGAGTACACCATTTGTGGCAAACGCACCGGCATTGTGCCATCAACACTGCAAACCGTGGTGAAGAAGCGGGCATTCTACAAGAAAGAAAAGAAGCGGCTGAAGAAGCTCAAAGATCCGCGTTGGGAACTGTACGATCATCGTCAGAACGCGCTCAAATGGATGCTCGTGACTTGCTTTGGGTATCTCGGTTACAAGAACGCCCGCTTCGGACGCATCGAGGCGCATGAATCGGTGAATGCGTATTCACGCGATACCATTCTGAAAGCAAAAGAGATGGTGGAGGCAAAAGGCTACGAGTTCATCCATGCCATTGTGGATTGTATGTGGATCAAAAAAGACGGAGCGACGGAGGCAGACTATGAGCAGCTTGCCGCCGAGATTAGCAAAACAACAGGCATTGATCTCTCGCTCGAAGGGATTTACAATTGGGTACTCTTCCCTGCAAGTAAGATGGATCCGCACCTCCCGACGGCGAACCATTACGTTGGCTTCTATGCTGACAATGAAATCAAAGTGAGGGGCATTGAAGTGCGGAGGCGCGATACACCGAAGCTCATCAAGCAGATGCAGGGGGAACTCTTGCAAGTGTTTGAGAAAGCGAAGAGCGTCGCCGAAGTGGAGGCGCTTGTCCCTGTTGCGCTGGAGAAGGCGAAGGAGTTCATCGATCTCCTCCGTTCCGGAAAGGCCGATCCGCTCAGTCTTGTTATCCGCCGGCACATTTCGCAGGAAGCAGACGAGTACAAGAACCGGAGCGCCAGCGCCGAGGTTGCCAAAGCGCTCGACGAGGCCGGCATCAAGCTCGCACCGGGAGAGTCCATTGAATACATCCTGGTCGATGCGACCGGCAAAAAGCAACCGCAGAAGGCGATCCCTCTTGTTCTCTACTCATTTGATGATGGGTATGATATTGAAAAGTATACCGAGATGGCACTGAAGGCGGTGGAGACGCTGCTGCTACCGTGGGGGTGGAGTGTGGAGAGACTGAGGGAGACGCTTCTTGGCCGTCGACGCGTGAGACAACGAAACGGAACGCAAACAACACAGATGGATTTGATGAATACGGATGTGCTTTCAACCAGGGAGACGTTCTAGTGCCCCCAACACTTTCCTTGCGCGCGCACAGAACCCCATGCTTCCATGCGAAAGCTGTCGCTCAATCACAAGCCGGAGTTCATTCTTCAGGTCGGGCTCTTTCTGCACGATGTTCGCAAGGACGGTCATGGAAAATACCCTGACGGCTATCGGCTCACCGGGCGAGGCGAGATAATTGAAACAGACCGTTGCTACTTCTCCCAACAACCCGTCCGGTATTTCAATGAACTGGAGAATACGAATAACATTGCGCTTGACTGCATCGTGAACGCCCGGCTCCTGCATTCTCCCGATCATCTGCTTGAGATATGGTCGTATCAACTCGGGGTGTTTGTCAGCGCAGAGGTT
>DPLS01000125.1:15369-17820 GCA_003541875.1 Bacteroidota bacterium
CCGGAAGCGTTTCTTGTCGGTACCGACCCAGGAAGCAATTCTCACCGCCTGACGCTTCGAATGTTCTTTGAGGATTTCCGATTCAAGTTCCACCTCAAAAGTAATGAAGGATTGGCTGAAAAGTCAAACGGGTTCAGGGTCACGGGATCGCGATTTCACTTGTTCCTGTAGCATCGTGTTTGTAGATTTTGAACAATGCACATGAAGGAGAAGACATGACGAACACAAAGTCACGATGCGCATGGTCAATTTCCGATCCGCTCTACATCGGCTATCACGATCATGAATGGGGCGTGCCGCTCCACGATGATCGGAAGCTGTTTGAGATGTTGATCCTCGAAGGTGCTCAGGCCGGATTAAGCTGGATAACCATTTTAAAGAAGCGGGACAACTACCGCAAAGCCTTCGATAACTTCGACGCAAGGAAGATCGCAAAGTATGACGCCAAAAGAGTACGCGAGCTTCTCAAGAACGAAGGCATTGTTCGCAACAGGCTGAAGATTGCAGCAACGATCTCCAATGCAAAGGCATTCCTGGAAGTGCAGAAGGAGTTCGGCTCATTCGATAAATATATCTGGCGGTTCGTGGGCGGCAAGCCCCTGAAGAATAAACGCAAGTCTCTGAAAGACATTCCAGCTAAAACCCTTGAATCGGATGCAATGAGCAAAGAGCTCAAGAAGCGAGGCTTCCGATTCGTAGGCTCGACGATCTGTTACGCGTTCATGCAGGCAACAGGTATGGTGAACGATCATATTGTTGAATGTTTCCGATACGGAAAGGTTTGACGCGCTTTCCTTGCAAGGAAGCAGCATGGATCTGACTTGACTGTTGTTCAAGACTTTTGTAGAATTGCGGCACGCCGTTGGGCGCTTTCATATTCCCCACAATCAAGGAGTTCGACATGAACAAAAAATTCTGGACCGGCTTTGTAGTGGTGTTTGTGCTGATGGAGATCATGATGTTTCTTATCCACGGCATGATCCTGAGTTCGGCGTATCAAGCCACCCAAGCGTTGTGGCGACCCGACATGATGTCCCTCATGTGGATCTACCATGTCCTCGCGATCATCGGGGCATTTTTCTTTACACTCGTGTTTTCCAAGGGCTACGAGGGCAAAGGAGTGATGGAGGGGGTTCGATATGGACTCTACATCGGCATCTGGATGAGCGCAGGAATGGCGTATGGCAGTTATGCGATGATCAACATTCCCTATTCACTTGCATTGCAATGGTTCCTTTACGGCATGATCGAGTACATTGTCTACGGCGTTGCCCTCGCGATGGTGTATGGCAAACAAGCCACGGTAACGCCCGCTGCAAAAGCCTGAACATTGACTGGCTTCATGTCATGAGTTCAACGCGTCCTTCGCGGGACGCGTTGGCATTTATGGGCGAGCGTTTGATTCTCGCCAGGGTTTCGCTATTTTGGACGTGCACGCAGAGATTACGAAATGCTTCCAGCCTTGAATCTTCCGCTCATTATTCTTGCCGCTGTCTTTGTTCTGATCGCGGTCCGTCAGATTGGATCAATCCGGTTCCACATCTGGCAAGCGATGCTTATGGGTGCACTCGTGGTATTGTTCACGGGTCAGATTGAGCCGGGCATCGCATGGGCCGCAATCAACATGGACGTCATGCTGTTCCTGTTCGGGATGTTCGTTGTAGGACAAGGCCTTGAGGAGAGCGGTTACCTTGCGCACATATCCTATAAGTATTTTAGACGGGCCCGATCCCGTGATACGCTCTTGTTGATGATTCTGTTTGGCATTGGGATTGCTTCGGCGTTTCTCATGAATGACTCACTGGCAATTGTTGGCACACCCGTGGTTCTCCTGCTTTCTAAGAAGCATGGCATGTCGGCGAAACTGCTACTTTTGGCTCTTGCGTTTGCAGTAACCATTGGAAGCGTGATGAGCCCGATTGGCAATCCACAAAATCTGCTTATCGCACTCAACGGGGGAATTCAGAATCCGTTTCTGACGTTTCTCCGATATCTTCTTCTGCCGACGCTCCTGAACCTCTATCTCACATTCCTTCTGCTCAAGAAGTTCTTTCCGGACGATTTTCACGAAGCGGAGTTGAGACACTCGCAAGAGCCGATACGCAATCATGAACTTGCCGTCTTATCTCGGTTGTCACTCAGGATCGTTCTGCTGTTGGTTCTTGCAAAGATAGTGACAGCACCACTCGGCCTTGGGATCGAGTTCCGCCTTACACACATTGCGCTCACAGCCAGTCTTCCGATCCTCGTAGGCAGTTCCCGACGGTGGCGAATCCTCCGGAATATTGATTGGCACACACTCGTCTTCTTTGCGGCGATGTTTGTGCTCATGGAGTCGGTGTGGCGTACAGGGTTCTTCCAATCGCTCATCAAACAGAGCGGTGTGAATGTTGCTACCACGGAGATGATCCTTGCAATCAGCGTAGTGTTGAGCCAACTCATCTCCAACGT
>DPLS01000125.1:18177-18318 GCA_003541875.1 Bacteroidota bacterium
ATCCTTGGTGCGGCGAGCAACGTGATCATTGTCCAGAATGCCGAGAAGAAAGCGCAGCAGACGATAACGTTTCTCGAGTTCGCGCGTGTTGGTATCCCCCTCACCCTGATCAATTGGATTGTGTATTGGGTCTTGCTGTCT
>DPLS01000097.1:0-628 GCA_003541875.1 Bacteroidota bacterium
TTGTTGACGTCATTCCTCATATCGGCTACCTCCATCGCTGCTACGAGAAGCATTGCGAGCACATGACGAACTACCAGCAGGTTGTTCCCTACTGCAGTCGCATGGACTACGTGGCAGCGTTGAGCAATGAACTGGGCTATGCAATTGCGTGTGAGAAGCTTCTCAAGATCAAAGTGCCAGAGCGCGTTGAGTATATCCGCGTGATCATGGCAGAACTGCAGCGGATTGCCAACCATCTCATCGCCATCGGGACATACGGCTTGGACATGGGTGCGTTCACACCGTTCCTCTATTGCTTCCGCGATCGCGAGCGCATCCTCGACATCTTCGAGCAAACCTGCGGCGCCCGGCTCCTCTACAATTATGTTTGGATTGGCGGCCTTTCGCATGACGTTCCTCCGGACTTTCAGCAGAAAACGAAAGACTTCTGCAAGTACTTCCGTCCGACGATCAAAGAACTGAACGACCATCTTTCGTACAACAAGATTTTCATCAAACGCACAGCAGATGTTGGAGTACTGCCTGCTGAAGTTGCGATAAACTACGGGGCAAGTGGGCCTATGCTTCGCGGGTCGGGTGTGAAGTGGGACCTGCGCAAGAATGATCCGTATTCGATCTATGACCGGTT
>DPLS01000097.1:962-2697 GCA_003541875.1 Bacteroidota bacterium
GAAATGGAACAGAGTCTGAACATTATTGAGCAGGCGGCCGACAAGCTGCCGGCGGGCGATGTGCAGTCAGCGATTCCCAAACGCATTCGTCCTGACGCTGCCGACCTTTATGTCCGTACCGAGACCCCGAAAGGCGAGTTGGGATACTACATCATGTCGGATGGAACAACAAGTCCGTTCCGCGTGAAAGTGAAGTCGCCCTGTTTTGTGAACCTCTCGGTGTTGCCGGCTGTATGCCGGGGCTCGATGATTGCCGATGTTGTGGCGGTTCTAGGCAGTATTGATATTGTCCTCGGTGAGATCGATCGGTAGTGACCATGAAAGAACTTCTTCTCAATATCCTGCATAACGAAATTCTGGTCTACTCCCTTATGGCAATCCTGCCATTGGTCTGGATCATCCCCTTTGCGTTGTTTGCAGTCTGGTGGGAGCGGAAAATCTCTGCCCACATGCAGGATCGGCTTGGCCCGATGCGTACAGGTGGGTGGCATGGTTGGTCACAGACTATTGCCGACATTCTGAAGCTGATCCAGAAGGAAGACATCATCCCGTCGGCTGCGGATCGAAAATTGTTTAACCTTGCGCCTTTTGTTGTGTTCACGGGATCATACGCGGCGTTTGCGGCTATTCCGTTTAGCGCTGCTTATATCGGTTCAGAAATCAATATCGGTCTCTTCTACGTCATTGCTGTCTCCTCATTAGTCGTTGTTGGCTTGCTGATGGCGGGATGGGCATCGAACAACAAGTGGTCGTTGTTCGGTGCGATGCGCTCGGCTGCACAGATCGTGAGCTATGAGATTCCAGTTGCCGTCGCGCTGCTCTCTGTCATAATGGTTGTAGGATCGTTTGACCTGCAGGAAATCATCGGGGCTCAGTCCGGTCCAATCTGGAACTGGTTCGTTTTTCAGAAGTTTCCGTTCCTGTTCATGGCCTTCGTGATCTACTTCGTTGCATCGTTGGCTGAAGTGAACAGAACTCCGTTCGACCTTCCTGAGGCGGAATCAGAACTCGTTGCGGGCTACCACACGGAGTATGCAGGAATGAAGTTCGCTCTCTTGTTCCTTGCCGAGTATGCAAACATGTTTGCGGTTGCGGCAATTGCTTCGGCGCTGTTCCTGGGTGGATGGAACAGTCCATTTGGCGAGTTTCTCTCGGGCCCGATCTTGGGGCTGTTGTGGTTTCTTGGGAAAGGAGTTGCCCTTGTGTTTGTCCAGATGTGGTTACGCTGGACGTTGCCTCGCTTGCGCGTGGACCAACTGATGTATGTTGGCTGGAAAGTGCTGATACCGTTTTCGTTCGTTTGTGTCATTGGTGTTGGCCTCTGGGTATTGATGGCTCGCTAAACAGGATTCTGCATGGGCACATATTTCAAGAATGTCTGGGAAGGAATCTTCACCGTTCTTATCGGGATGAAGATCACGTGGCTTCATCTCTTCACGCGTGCGGTGACGATCCAGTATCCCGACCAGAAGCTGACGCTTCCCGAGCGAGCCAGAAATCGCCTCTACGTGAATATGGATGACTGCATCGGCTGCGACCAATGCTCGATGGCGTGCCCGGTTGACTGCATCACGATCAAGACGGTGAAGTCCACTCCTGACATTGATCTTGGATTGACCTCCGTTGGAACTAAGAAGCGTCTGTATGTCACGCAGTTCGACATTGACATTGCCAAATGCTGCTACTGCGGGCTTTGCGTTCCGCCCTGTCCGACCGAGTGCATCAAGATGACCGA
>DPLS01000257.1 GCA_003541875.1 Bacteroidota bacterium
CAACGTCCTTTTCAAAGTAGTTGAAGAACTTGTCGTCCTTGGGGAGCAAGGCATGGAGAAGGCTATCGAGTTTCATGAAGGTCCTGACCCTTATGAATGAGAATCACATGTTGCCTCTTCGCAAGATGTTCATCACATCTCACAATCGAAACACACCACTTCTGGAAACGAACTGAGGATTTAGGATGAAGTCGTCGGTTTGAAGAAAAGACCGTAAGAATATAACAGAAAATTACTGTGGTTGCAAGGAAGCAAGCGCGTTGTTCAGCAACAAAATCAGTCAGAACTCAGCACTAGTGCCAATACTTGGTAGCATCGCGACGCTATCGGGCTTATAAGGTGTGTAAGGGAGAGCCGAGACGAGCCTGGACTTCATGCCCACCTCCGATTTGTCAGTGAACTGATACCTTACTCAGATCCGTGATCACTCTATTTCAACACTGCCTCGCCCTTTCTTCTTCCTCGAGTCAAGGGACTTTTTCCTAAGCCTTCGCTCGCGTGAGGCTTTCGTCACCTTCGTAGCGATTCTCGGCGGAATGACTCTGAGCGCACGCGCAATGAGTGAGACAAACCTCTCAATTGCGAGTTCCCGGTTTCTCCACTGGCTTCTGGATTCTTGGGAAGTAATTGTCAGATAGCCGTCATCGCCAACTCTCGACCCAAGTCGAGCTAGGATCCGCCGCTTCTGTTGATCGGTCAGACTTGGCGAATTCTGGACATCGAACAGCAACTCTACCCGAGTAGACACTTTGTTCACATGCTGTCCTCCCGCTCCACCACTCCGAGAGAAGCGGAACCGTAACTCGCTTGCAGGAACAACAAGATGAGTCGTTATTCGGACATTTTGCTCCATCTTTGTCAGCTACTTTCTATTGGAGTCGGTGCGGACGTTGGAAATCAACGTGATTTTCTTTACCATTCAGTACGACCAACGCTCAACATGCATAGACTATGAAGAAACAGATCGGCAACAAGATCCTCATCGAACTGAACCAATCGCCCGCGAGAGGTACTCCCTGGCGGGTGAGCGTATACAAGAAGGTTCTCGGATTCAGGAGACGAATAAGCTCTGACTGGTTCCTAAACGAACATCAAGCCACGAAGTTTGTTGACCAGATCGCCAAGGAATTGGGATCGGACAGTTCCACCCACAATCTGAAACAGCGCAAGCCCGGGTGGACACTGCATCGTCCCACTCACTGATTCTTCCTACAACTTCCGCTTACTTCCAAAACCTGTATTTCGCTCAGGTGAATGACACCTGATCCCTCCGCATACTTTGTCTGGATCGGAGCGCTATGCCGTGCCAATTTCACTACGACGCATTCATCACCTCTTCTGTCCGAGAAGTTCCGACATCACTGTTACATCTGAAGTCGGCAGTTGGCACACATAGTCTTGACAGATATACGTTGTCGGTTTTCCTTCAACCATCGAGAGCGAAGAGTAGAAGGGATTGAGTGCCGCGAGTTGTTGCGGCCCACCAGTCCCGTCCAGCATCACGACAATCTTGTTTGGCAGATATGTGGAATAGGCTACATTCAAAAAAGCCTGAGTTAGAGGATCATTCAGTGGACCGACAATAATGATCTGCGTCGGCTTGCTGACTGAGAAATCGTACGCCGCCGCCATCTGCGGCATCACCTGCGGCTGCTTTTGCAGCGCGTCCCCGAACTGCAGAAGTGTTCGCTCAGCTCTGTCTTTGAAGTCCTGGCTGTCGGTAACCTGTGCAAGGCGAAGTAGGTTCATTACCGCGATAGAGTTGCCAGTTGGTTCAGCACCATCGTATTGCTCCTTCATCCGGACAAGCACTGATGGGTCCTCGCCTGACGTCTCAAAGAAGCCACCCGACTTCGCATCCCAGAACAATAAAATCTGCGTCCGGGTAAGGGCCAGCGCAAGTGTCAACCACTTGACGTCAAACGATGCTTCATAGAGATCAAGAAGGCCCTGCGCGAGGAACGCATAGTCGTCCAAATGTGCCTCGTGTTTGGCCTCTCCGTCGCGATACCGCCGGGTGAGTCGTCCGGTGTTTGCATCAAACATTCGCCGGAGGATAAATTCCGCTGAACGCTCTGCGGCTTTGAGAAACTCGGGTTCTCTAAGTACCTGATTGGCCCGCGCGAAGGCGCTGATCATAAGACCATTCCAGGAAGTAAGAACCTTGTCATCGAGAAGCGGTCGTGGGCGTTTCGAACGAACCTCGAACAATTTTGCACGCGCTCGGGAGAGAAGTCCTTCCATCTCCTCTTCTGAATGACGGAACAAAGTTCCTGTTTCATCTGGTGCGTGAGCCACGTACAGGATGTTCTTCCCCGTGAATTCATGGTGTGGGTCAACGAGTGCATTCCCCGCCTCCTCAACTCCGTAATGGTAGGAGAACGCCTCTGCATCCTCTTTACCAAGAATCGAGAACAGCTCGGCTTTTGGCCACAAATAGAAAGCGCCCTCACCTTCCTCATCTGGCGCATCGGGCTTGAGGCTATCTGCATCTTCCGCAGAATAGAAACCTCCATCCGGATGCGTCATATCCCGCCTGACGTACTCCAAAACTTCCTTGGCTGCTGAGGCATACTGAGAATCTTTTGTTATTTGAAACAGATCGAGATATGAATTTACCAACTGCGCTTGGTCATAGAGCATCTTTTCAAAGTGAGGTACTCGCCATTCACCGTCGACCGAATACCGATGAAATCCCCCACCCACATGGTCATAAACGCCCCCCGCATGCATTCGTTGGAGTGAACGGGTTGTCATCTCGAGCGGACGGGCGTTCCCAGTCCGAGCGTGATACCGAAGGAGGAAATTGAAGACAGAGGGTCTTGGGAACTTCGGTCCACCACCAAACCCGCCAAACTGTGCATCGTATGATCTCTCAAATTGCCGATAGCAGGTATCGAGCAATGCAGGGTCCAGAGAAGACGCCGATGTTCCCACAGGCGTTTCTCGCAGTTCTTTGACAATCTTGTCCGCTGACTGGAGGACTTTCTCTCGTTCCGTATCCCAGACACTATGAATGCGTGTCAGGAGATCAGGGAATCCAATTCTCCCGTACTGTGAACGAGGTGGAAAGTAGGTACCACCGTAGAAAGGCTTCAAATCAGGCGTAAGGAACATCGACATTGGCCATCCACCGTTCTGACCCATGCTTTGCAGTGCAGCCATGTAGACCTTGTCCACATCAGGCCGCTCCTCACGGTCGACCTTGATGCACACAAAGTACTGGTTCATGAGTGCGGCGATGGAATCATCTTCGAACGATTCACGCTCCATCACGTGGCACCAATGACAGGTTGAATAACCAATAGACAGAAAAATGGGGTTTTGTTCGGCACGAGCGCGGGCAAAGGCCTCCTCTCCCCACGGATGCCACTCCACCGGATTGAATGCATGTTGGAGCAGATAGGGACTCTTCTCGTGAATGAGTTTGTTAGCCTGTTTTGTCTGTTCCACGTGTCTGCGACTATGGGACTTGATGGTTGGAGAGAGAGACATCCTATATTAGCTTCAGAAGACGTTCCCTCAGCACGGCGGGTGGCTGTTTTTCACAAACACAACAGGAGGAGAACAATGCCGCCACTTCCCGGTACCTCGCCATCTCTCTCTGTGTTTCAGTATTTACATTTGGGGCATTCCGGTTGAACTCGCCAACATCCTCCCCCTCCAGTGCACCTACTGCATCGAGTGCAGCCAGCTCGTCCAAATACAGCGAACCTATTGGCGCAACTCTCTCCCCAACGATGTGCTGGAGTCGAACTGAAAGAGATTGCACTCCTTGATGGATGCTTGTCTTCACAGCTTCAACCGGAATCTCAAAATATTCCGCCAGCTTCGTTCGCGTGTACCCATGGAAATACGCGTATTCGATGAGTGACCACTCTTCGACAGGCAACTTGGAAATTGCTTCCATGATCTCACCATGCCACCCCATCACCCCCTCCATCTTGGGAAGCTTCCTCATCTTCTCTGGAGCTGCGAATTGATTCGGCCTCAGGCGGTTTACCGCGATATCTCTTGCTGTGCGGGTCAACCACGCCAAGGACGAACCAAACTGAGATCTAGTTCGGTCGGATTGTTCCCAAACCTGTTCGAAAGTCTCCGTCAACGCCAGGTCGGCCTGAAATTGATCGCCTAGAATTCGCCAGATGAGAGCGTAGAGGTGGCTTGAGTGCAGATCGTACAATTCACCGAGGGCAGATACATCGCGTCCCACAATCCGCCGCAGCAGGGGGTCTTCAATTGGGGGAATCCTCGTTTCGGCTGAATCAATCACAAGGTTGCAACTCCCAAGGAGTTTGATCCCTATCGACTTTCGTAAGAAGACAAACCGATCGAAATAACAAGTAAGGTGATGTGAGCGGATGGTCTATCAGTTTCTCGCGATCTCCCTAACGCCGTTAAGCGCAGCTTTCGAAAGAGTACTCTCCCGCTCACCAACCTGCTGACGCCACATGGCATAATACAGTCCCTTCTGATCGAGAAGCTCGCCGTGGGGTCCGGACTCAATGATACGACCACGTTCCAAAACGTAGATCCTGTCGGCGTGCATGACAGTTGAAAGGCGATGAGCAATCAAGACCGTGATGAGGTCCTTTCTGACGGAGACGTCTCGAATCGTTTCAGTGATCTCCTCTTCAGTCAGCGAATCAAGAGAAGATGTCGCTTCGTCAAACACAAGCAGGTTCGGTCGCCGCAACAACGCTCGCGCAATTGAGAGCCGTTGCTTTTCTCCTCCGGAGACCTTCACTCCTCCTTCTCCGATCATCGTATCCAGCCCCTTGTCTGCGCGGGCCAGCAGACTTTGGCAAGCCGACTTCTCCAGCACATCCAAGCATTGTGCATCGCTGGCCTGCGGATTGACGAAGAGTAGGTTCTCCCTGATGGTACCGGAGAA
>DPLS01000400.1 GCA_003541875.1 Bacteroidota bacterium
GCAGCAGAGCGTTGGGTTCGTTCGTCGCTTGCAAGAAGAACGGGCAATGTTGCAACCAGCTGGAATTCCTCAAGCGCCTCCAGAGTGCGATCCTGCTCCATGTAGAGATCACCCAATTCAAAATGATGGCGAATAACCCCGGGCGAGAGAGCGATGGCTTTCTTGAGCGCACTCTCCGATTCATCATAACCACCCTCTGGAAGAGTGCCGAGAAAGACAGCTGCCAACTGACGTTCAATCCAGCCTACATTCCCAAGCGCCCTGTAGAACGAGCCGAGAATTGAATACGCGATATCATCTCCGGGATTCAGTGCGATGCTGCATTCAAGTTCCTTCTTAATCACATAACAGAGTCTGATCTTCGTCTTGCCCCCCTCGAACATGGCAATGTTTCCAAGTGCTGCGGCCCGCCACGTGTGGCCTTCTGATTTCATGGAATCTCCGCCGATACACCGATTCGCAAACGCCTCGGCCTGACGATACAGGTCAAGCTTCTGGTCCTGCGGCGCAACATCGGCCTTACAGACGTACACGCGCGCGAGCCTCCACAGCACATCTACAGAATCCGGGGATGAGTTGAGTGCAGAATCATAGAAGGCTTCGGCCAGCGGGTAGCGAATGCGGGCAAATTCCTGATCCCCTCTTTCAAGTGATGATGGCAAAGAGATCGGAATGGCCAGAAGCAGAAATCCGAGGAATGAGTTTGTCACCAGCAGAAATCCAATTCAGATTGTCCGTTCTATTTGATCGGCACGCGCGTTCGCGGAGTCACGGAATATCACGATTGCGGCTTACTTCCCTTCACCAAGAAGATGAGTGAGAAATCGCGCGCCATTCACCCATTCGAATAGCCACACCTCAACCCAAATCAGTGGATTCCAGACATGAAGATACCACTGTCGCCAGACCCGCTCGACATACGCCCTCGTGTAAGCGGCGGCAAACGGGTTATGCTTCTTGAACCAGAGTCGCGTAACGGACGGAACGGTAACTTCCGGCATGTCGTCTCGGAGCTTCCTGTAGATCACCGCCAGCTCCCTTGCCTTCAGGCCCCGCCAGTCCATAACGTCATGCTTCGTGTTCACTATGAGATCGTGAAGTGCATCTTCAGCTTTGCTCCTGGGTCGACTGCGAAGCCACACTTCTTCGAGCTGAAAGAAGAGCTTCACCATTCCCCACAACCGCTTGGCGATGGTCGTGAATCGGTTCCACCAGAACGGAACGAATCCCTCCGGGGCAAAACCAGAACGTCGGTCATCCCGATGCCGAACGGTCCAGAAGCCGCAGTTCATCGGGTGCAGGCCCTCGATCTCTGACGCATACAAATATGCCGCCAAGAAAAAGAGGCGGTTCCAATAGTAAGACCAATCGTGCCGCCACGCCTTGAGAACATTTACCATATGATCGATGGTGTAGAACTGACTCCATGCTCTTCGGTATGCTTCCATCAATTCATCCCGCGTCATGCGTTCCGGCGCCACTGCGACGTGCGCTGAATCGTATGCATTGAAATCCGTCTCCATCCATCTGCGTTCTCGCCACCATCGTTGGTGATCTTTCGAGCCGGGCAAGGGGGACAGGATATAGAACGATGCAGAATCAAATCCGACACGCTGGAGTTCAGCCACATCTTCTTTGATACTTGTGGGCGTGTCGAACGGCAGTCCAAGGATGTACCCGGCGTGACAGGCGATGCCGAGCGAATGAAGATGGACCACAAGCTCCTTGTACTCCGAGACCTGATTCTGGAACTTGCCCTGGGAGCGGAGGTTGTCTCGATTCACGCTCTCCACACCAAAGAACACCTGGTTGCATCCCGCCCGTGCGGCCATGCTGAAGAAGTCCCCCGGCGGAATCTTCCGAGCCGCGAGATCACTTTGCATCATGAATGTGAACGGGATACTCTCTTCTTCGCGCAGATGAATCAATCCGGCAAAGAGCTCGCGCCATCGCGGGTTACGAGCGATGTTGTCATCCGTAAAGAAGCTGTGAACGATTCCCGCTTCATGGTAGTTCCGACGGACGAACTCTACCACTTGCCCAGGTTCCCTGCAACGCATCGTTCGCCCTTGCACGTTGATAATGGTGCAGAAGTCGCACGTGAAGATGCAGCCCCGACCGGTATCGATAGTACTGTACGGCGAAGCGAATCCCTTTAGATCATCCTTTGTGAGATGAGGTGTGGGGATGTTCGAGAGATCCGGAGTTGGACTCAAGAAATTGTAGAGCGGCTCCGCCTGTCCTCTGAGTACATCTTCCACGATGGTGGGCAGGCGGTCACCTTCCACCTCGCCGGCAACAAGGATCATCCCTTTGCACATGGCGTCTCTGAGATCTGCTGTAAGACCGACCATTGCGAGCATGCCGCTGACGTGAAAGCCGCCAATCATGACGGGGATGTTCTGCGGTAGGAACCACGACGCAATATCCTGTGCCCGGGGAAACTGATTCGATTGAACACCGACGAGCATAACGATCGTCTTTACGCCGGGAACTCTCGATCGCCTCATGATTTCCTGTGCCGGAACCCGCTGAATTGCCTCGTCGATCAATCGGAGGGTGAGCGGCAAGCCTTTGAAGAATGGATAGTTCACGATATCGCGCACCAGCGTACCCATTTGTGTCAGGGTGTTGCTGCGAATAACGCCAACCCGCATCTGGATAGGATATCCGTCATCGGTGTAGTTTGTCGGACGGATAAGTGTTATGTCCAGCTCGCGTACACCACATGCAAGCGCAGTGTCGCGCGAAGACCTTTCTTGTGCTAAGGGAACTCCTTGCATAAGTCGATTCTCGTTTTCAGTCGTTGATCAGATCTTGCTTGCTGCAACTACCAGGCCCCAGGTCAAACAGAAGTCTCTTGAGGGTTCACAAACACCTCAAATCGCCAGCCGAACTTCAACCGGCTCTGATATGTCTTCAATCGTTGACTTCAGGTAGGCATTGGGATCGTGTTGTAGCGCTCCCTCAGGAAGCCAGTGCCACAACGGCCCCATGTCTTTCTTCACTCGGTCGATATAGAACTGTGGGATCTCAGTCGTTTGCCGTTCGAAGAATGGACGAAACTGAGGATCAGCATGAAGGCGGCGCAGGATTTCCGAGTAGTAGTCTATTCGGCCATATCCCTCCGAAGAAATTGCCCGTACCACATTCAACCATTTCGGAATAAACGTCTTGGTTGCTCTGGCCCTTCTATAGATAGATCGCCTGGAGAAAGAGTACCGTGTGAGATCGATGACATGTTCGTAGAATCTGGGCCAGGAGTAATTCTTCGGCCCAATGTTCATTGCACCGTTGTTGTTAAGGAAGTGGAAGGGAAAGGGAATCACCCGGCCAGCCTGCTGGTAGTGAAGGTTGAGTGGAGCTGCCTGACCGAATGCAGAGAGGAGGGAGTATCCGGGAAACGCGCCCGGCGTTAGATCAATGAACCGCTTTGTGAGCTCGAACGGCTCGTCCCCTTCATCGAGATCAAGCCCCAG
>DPLS01000202.1:0-1931 GCA_003541875.1 Bacteroidota bacterium
ATGCCAAAGTACGATGCCACATCATTTCTTATCAACTTCTATGGACCCTCTGGTTCCTTTCGTCGGGTGAATTTCGCCGACGTCATTGATGACGAAACGCTTACGACCACCGAAGAGGCGCAAACGGGAACCGAGCTCAACCTCTTCAGCGACCCCGATATCGGCTACCTGTACAGCGGCATGTTCAAGGATAAAATTGTCCTCGTCGGGTCCATGGCCCCCGAAGAACACGATCTTTTTCCGGTATCCTTCGCGCGAGGCCTGCAGGTGGGGGACAATCTCATGTATGGAGTTGAGATACACGCAAACGTAATCGAGAGTGTTCTGCGCAACGAGTTCCTGCGCAAACAATCTGCAACAACAGAAATCCTCCTCATTTTCATTCTCACGGTGGCGACATTTGTTGCGATATCTGCTTTCAAGAGTTCGAAAACCGAACATGCTTTCCTTGTGGAGCTGAACGGGTTCTTGTTTGTGGTTGCCGGGGTGTTCATCATAGGTTACGCCGCCCTCGTCTTGTTCAACAAACAGAACTACCTGCTCACTGCAATCAGCCCAATCCTTGCTGTTGTGGCGGGTTATGTTTCCAGCACCGTCTACCATTTCGTGGTCGAGCGGAAACAACGCATGCTGATAAAGGCGATGTTCAGCACATATGTGAATCCGTCGGTTGTGGAGGAGTTGATCCTAAACCCCGACAAACTCAAGCTGGGCGGCGAGAGAAGAGAACTTACAGTCATGTTCAGTGACATCGAAGGCTTCACTACAATCTCTGAACAGATGGAATCCCAGAAGCTCGTGAGTCTGCTGAACGAGTACCTGAGCGCTATGACTGAGCTTGTGATGAAACACGATGGCACGCTTGATAAATTTGAAGGTGACGCCATTGTTGCGTTCTGGGGCGCACCGATACTACAGGACGATCATGCCATGCGGGCCTGCCTCTGTGCTCTACAGATGCAAGAGGCGCTTGTCGAGATCCGTCGGCTCTGGAAGGAACAAAACAAACCATGCATCAACGTCCGCATTGGTATCAACACGGGGGAGATGGTTGTAGGAAATATGGGGGGCGCCGGGAAATTCGATTACACGGTCATTGGCGACAGCGTTAATCTCGCCTCGCGCCTGGAAGGAACAAACAGGCAATACAAAACAGGCATCCTGGTGAGCGAACAAACCTACGCTCTGGTGAAGGGAAGAATTCTTGGGCGCGAGGTCGACCTTATTAGCGTCAAAGGCCGATCCGCCCCCCTCCGGATATTCGAGCTTCTACGAGTCAGTGACGGTGGTGTTGATCGTTCACTGGAGGAACTGATCGCCGTCTACGAAGAGGGGCTGAGACTATACAGAGCAAGGCAATGGAAAAATGCCACAACGAGATTTTCTCAGGCACTGCGCACAAAGCCCGACGACTATCTCTCGCAACTGTACCTTGAACGGGCATCTCACTACACACACAGCCCACCTCCAGTGGGGTGGGATGGGGTATTCATCATTCAGACGAAGTAGCTACCAAAGAACATTCTGAACGAAAGCCTCCTGCAATGACGCCGCTTCGGGGATTCTCTTCTCGTCGACCCTGCTTGTCATGAGCATGCTCACTTCATAGACTTCGTCTCCAGCATCTACGAGAACAATACGAACCAGATCTCCCGGGTGTCCGGTGGCGTACTCATATGTGCACACCTTTGTTCCCCGTAGTGTTGAGACCACTGGCTGCATCACGATGGTGAGCCCTTTCTCACCAGAAGCAATGGCCAGCGTCAGTTCCGCTACCCGTCCGAGATCTGTCCGGTTCACTTCACGCCTCGTCTCGGCATCAATCACAACTTCTCGCACTCCAAGAGTGGCGGCATAGTCGCTGCGCACAAGCCAAATAAGGCTGTTGGAGGAAGGGGCATCATGCGTGGCGTCTAGCCAGCCGATGGGAG